>CADBOW010000001.1 GCA_902796375.1 uncultured Lachnospiraceae bacterium
GCCGCAGGGCCAGCCCCAGCAGTACGTACAGCCGCAGGGCCAGCCCCAGCAGTACGCACAGCCGCAGGGTCAGCCCCAGCAGTACGTACAGCCGCAGGGCCAGCCCCAGCAGTACGTACAGCCGCAGGGCCAGCCCCAGCAGTACGCACAGCCGCAGGGCCAGCCCCAGCAGTACGTACAGCCGCAAGGCCAGCCCCAGCAGTATGTACAGCCCCAGCAGATGCAGGGTCAGTCCCAGCAGTATGTACAGCCCCAGCAGATGCAGGGTCAGTCCCAGCAGTATGTTCAGCAACAATACGTTCAGCCCCAGGGCGGTCAGCCGCAATTTCAGCAGATGCCTGTGATGCCAGGCCAGCCGAACGGCCCGACCCCGATGAACGGACAATCGTCTGCCGGGAAGAAGAGCAAAAAGGTGCCGATCATTATCCTGTCGGCAAGCATTTTTCTGATTGCTCTCGGGGTTGCACTGTTCTTCCTGCTGAAGGGAGGGAAAAAAGGATATGAGTCCCTGGAAGAAGCGGTTGAGAAGGATATCGAACAGATCAAGTCCGGTGACTGGACGGCCCTCATGGATACGGTCACTTCGGATGAATGGGAAAAGGTCTATTCCGCGCATCAGATCGAACTGAAGAAAGCGTCGAATATCAACAGTGCTTCCGAACTGAAGGAAGCAGTGCTGAAGGAGGTCAGGGAGCATCAGTCCCTGAAGCAGATCCGCGCAGCGGAGATCGTCAACGTGGATGTGCTCCGAAATGACGATGAACTGAGCTTCCTTGTACCTGCAGATTCAACCGTATATGAGATCGAGATGAAATGTGAGGAAAATGACGGAACCATAAGCTATACTGATATGTGCTGTTACAGGAAAGGGGACAGTTACTATTCCATGTCCGGACTGGTGCTGGCTTATGAAATCTCAGAGGATCTGTCCATACCGCCGCAGCAGAATGATGTTACCTCGGCAGGAACAGTGAATACGGCGGTACAGACCTCATTGTCATATGAAGATGCTTATGACGAGGTCATGGGACATATGGACGGACAGACCGTTCTGGCAACTGCCAACGCCGGAGAACCCTTCCATGCGGAGGGAGGCCTCCAGCTGAACGCCTTCCTGAATGAGGTGAATATGAACCTTGGCGGTAACTCGCCGAAACTGGAATATGATGGACCGGTAAACGGCTGGAAGCCGAAGGGGTGGGCTATCGCCATCAGTAGAGAGGGGAAGCCTTTGATCTTTATCACGGACGGAACCACATACAATAAGGTGGAGCTTCAGCCGGAGATAGATGAAAACTACAAATGATCGAAACGGAGGATGTATTATGGTAAAGCATGTGATCTTATGGACGCTGAAGGATGAACTGTCCCAGGAAGAGAAGAAGGAAGTGAAGAAAGGGATCAAAGAAGGTCTGGAAGGGCTGAAGGGCGTGGTCCCCGGGATTGTGGATATCCGTGTGATCATTGACGGACTGGCCAGCTCAAATGCGGATCTTATGCTGGATTCCACCTTTGAGAGCGAAGAGGCTCTTAAAAATTATGCGGTTCATCCGGCCCATGTGGCTGTAGCGGACGGAAAGGTTCGTCCCTATACCAGCATTCGCAGCTGCCTGGATTTCGAGGAGTAATGCAGTAGTAGTCTGCTTCTGATTTCGGAGGTGATCCTATGATCCGGTTAGACGATGATCCGACACATGAACTGAATGGGATCCACTACCGATGCGGAAGGGTATATCCCTTTGGGGCCAGCCTGCTGGAAGACGGAGTGGTGAATTTTTCCGTATTCTCAAAGTCCGCCACGGCCTGCTCTCTGGTGCTGTTTCATCGGGGGGCTGAGAAGCCCTATGCGGTGATCCCATTTCTGAAGGAATTCCGGGTGGGAGATGTATACTCCATGATCGTTTATGATATCGATTATGAAGATATGGAATACGGATATCGTATGGAAGGACCCTATGATCCGGAGAACGGGCACCGGTTCGATAAGAATCTGGTATTGCTGGATCCTTATGCGAAGCTGGTAGCCGGTCGTGAGGTCTGGGGAACGGAGAAGAAGGAGAAGGGCAGAGGAAGACAGAAAAAGGATCCCCTTCAGTGCTCGCCTTTCCGCGGCCGCGTGATCCCGGATGATTATAACTGGGATGGAGATAAGCCTTTGGAGATTCCCATGAAGGATCTGGTGATCTACGAAGCCCATGTCAGAGGCTACACGGAGGATGCGTCCAGCGGAGTGAAGCACAGGGGTACCTTCAACGGACTGATCGGTAAGATCCCGTATCTTAAGGAGCTGGGGGTCAACTGCGTGGAACTGCTTCCGGTCTTTGAATTTGATGAGCTGGAAAATGAACGGTATATGGACGGAAAAAGGCTTCTCAATTTCTGGGGGTACTCCACCGTGGCTTTCTATGCCCCGAAATCCGGATATGCAAAGTCTGGACCGCTGGGACTTGCAGCGGAAGAAATGAAATATATGGTGAAGTCTCTGCATAAGGCGGGGATCGAGGTGATATTGGATGTGGTCTTCAATCATACGGCTGAGGGAGATGAGACAGGTCCCTGCATCTCATTTCGCGGGATAGACAACAAGACCTACTATCTCCTTACGCCCGGCGGAGAGTATCTGGATTTCAGCGGATGCGGGAATACCATGAACTGTAATAACGCCCTGGTCCGCGGATTTATCCTGGACTGTCTCCGCTACTGGGTATCTGATTATCATATCGACGGGTTCCGTTTCGACCTGGCATCGATCCTGTCCCGGGATCAGAACGGAGAGCCCATGACAAGTCCGCCGCTTCTTGAGCATCTGGCGCAGGATGCAATCCTGGGGAAGTGCAAGCTGATCGCCGAGGCATGGGACGCCGCAGGACTGTATCAGGTGGGAAGCTTCCCGGACTGGAATCGCTGGGCGGAATGGAACGGCCGGTTTAGGGACTGTCTGCGGGGCTTCCTGAAGAGCGGAGCGGAGGAAGGACCGGAACTGATCCGGAGGATTCAGGGTTCGCCGGATATGTACGGAACCCGAGGGTCGGATGCATCCGTGAATTTCGTCACCTGTCATGACGGGTTTACCTTATATGATCTGGTGTCCTACAATGAGAAGCATAATGAGAAGAACGGAGAGGAGAACCGGGACGGCGCAAATGACAATCGCAGCTGGAACTGTGGCGTGGAGGGAGATACGGAGGATCCGGAGATCCTGCGTCTTCGAAGACGGCAGATCAAAAATGCGGCAGCACTGCTGCTTCTCAGCCGCGGAGTACCCATGCTTCTGGCAGGGGATGAATTTGCGAATACCCAGAACGGAAATAACAATGCTTACTGTCAGGATAATCCCATCGGCTGGCTGGACTGGACCCGATTGGATGAGAACAGAGATATTTACCTCTTCTTCCGGAAAATGATCGCTTTCCGAAAAGCACATCCCGTGATCCGAAGAAATGATTATTTCACCGGTCAGAATACCACCGGTTATCCGGAAATGTCATTTCACGGGACACGTCCCTGGGATTTTGATCCTCAGCAGCCCTTCCTATGCTTCGGCCTGCTCTATGCGGAAGCAGCGGAGGAATATGACGTGCCTGAAGATACATTTATCTACTGTGCGGTAAATGCGTTCTGGGAGGAGAAGGAATTCGAGCTTCCCGGACTTCCGGAAGGAATGGGATGGTCTGTGGTGGCAAATACGGCCGATGAAATAGCGGAAGATGACGGAAGAAGGGTGGGACAGCATGTGACACTGATTCCCCGGAGCCTGATGCTGTTTATCTCCGTTCCGGTTTGAAGGGTTTTTCTTCGGTTGACACACCCTCGGGGCTGACTTATAATGTGCATAGTTTTGCTTAAGGAGAGGGTTGGATGAGCAGCATTTTCTACGTGGTTCCGTGGGCCATCTGTGACACGGATCGTATATATATCAGAAAAACGGAAAACGACGGATCCCGGGAATACCAGACCGGTGAGGAGCTGGATGACTGGACGATCCAGAAGATACATACGGATAAGAAGACGGGAGATCTGTATATTCTCCTGGATGTATACAGAGGCTGTCGTGCTTCCAAAGGAATGGCCAGGGATATCAATATTGTGAGCCTGACGAACTCGGTACATTTTCTGCAGGAGCTGGGATACCGGGCCGCTGATGAGCAGGAGGCCGATTTTATCAGATCCAGGGTGATGCGGATTCGGCGGAAGAAAGCAAAGGATACAGAGGAATAGATCATTGGAAATCGGAACATGGAATGAACTGAAGATCGATCGAATGAAGGAATTCGGCGCATATCTTACGGATGGGACGGAGGATGTCCTGCTTCCCCGGAAGCAGGTTCCGGGAGAAGTCAAAGTGGGAGATGCGCTGACTTGCTTTGTGTACCGGGATTCGGATGACCGGCTGATCGCCACATTACGTAAACCACTTCTTACGGTGGGAGAGATTGCAGTGCTTCAGGTGAAGGATGTCACAGGCATCGGAGCCTTTCTGGACTGCGGCCTGGAGAGAGACCTCTTTCTTCCGTTTAAGGAGCAGACCGCGAAGGTGCAGAAGGGTCGGTCCTATCCGGTACGGATGTATGTGGATAAGACGGGACGTCTGGCCTGCTCCATGCGGCTGTACGAGTTTCTGAAGACGGACCACGGCTATCAGAAGGGCGAGCATGTACATGGGCATATCTACCAGGTGCGGCCGGGCTTCGGGGCATTTGTGGCGGTTGAGGACCGATACAGCGGGCTGATCCACAGCACGGAGCTTTATGACAAGGTCGCAGTAGGGGATCCGGTGGATGCCCGCGTGATCAATGTAAGGGAGGACGGAAGACTGGATCTGTCCCTTCGTGACGCGATCCCGCAGCAGATGGGAGAGGATGCGGAAATGGTGGCGGATGTGATCCGTAGCTATGGAGGAATCCTTCCATTCGATGATAAGGCAGATCCGGAGCGGATCCGGGATGAATTCGGTCTCTCCAAAAATGCATTTAAACGGGCCGTGGGCCGGCTGCTGAAGGAGAGGAAGGTACGGATCGAAGACGGCCGTATCCTTCTGACAGAGAAGACAGATGAGGATCCGGAGTGAGGCGGGGATTTCCTGCCCCTGTCGGACAGACCATAAGATGATTAGTGATTAGGAGGTAACAGATATGAAGCAGATCATAGCAACAGATAAGGCACCCCAGGCCATCGGACCCTATTCCCAGGCGGTGAAGACAGGGAATCTCATTTTTACGTCCGGTATGATCCCCATCGATCCGGCGACCAATACGCTGGTAGAGGGCGGGATCGAGGTGCAGGCCCAAAGAGCCTTTGAGAATCTGAAGGAACTGTTGGATGCTTCCGGATCCGGGCTGGACCGGGTGGTGAAGACGGTTGTATTTATCAAGGACATGAATGATTTTGCGAAGGTAAATGAAATCTATGCCACATTTTTCACCGGTGATTATCCGGCCAGAAGCTGCGTGGAGGTTGCGCGGCTTCCCAAGGATGTGCTGATCGAGATCGAAGCCATAGCGGAGGTGTAGAATGGCAGATCTGCTTTACGGACCGGGGGTAAAAGGAGGCGACCTGGTCATAGCTGCCGTAAAGAAGAGGCAGAAACCGGCGATGATCCTGTTTCTTTCCCTGAGCGGAATTCTGATCGCTTTGGGGATTCTGGGATTTCTGATCGAGGTTTATGTGCTGCCGGCGATCACGGTCATATTCCTTCTGCCGTTTCTGATCCCGGGAATCATTTTTCTGATACGATATACACATCCCATGATGTGTCGTCCGCTGAAGCAGAATCCGGTGGTTCTGAAGCAGGCGGACTGGATGCTGGAGCATATCATGTATCAGAATGAGCTGTTTATCGTTTCACAGAATTTTTTCGCACCTCGCAGGGACCTGTCTGCGATCATTCCCACGCAGGAAGCGCTGCTGATGTATAAACAGACCATTACCACGAATTTTTATACCCAGTATCTTCTGGTGGTGGATACGGTACGGGGGAGGATCACATTCCCTTATCAGAACAAACAGGCCGCACTTCTGGAGCAGTCAGTGGAGGCGATCGCGCCCCTCTGTCCGCATCTTCGGCTGGGATATAATCAGGAGAATCTGAATTACATGGAATACATGAAGAGTATGTGGGAACAGACCCAGAGAAATCAGATGCAGAACCGGTAACGGACCGGATCTGAGAAATCGAATCTCGGATCGAATCTGATGGTTCGATGCATAGAAAATCGCAGGAGACGGAGAACCGTTTCCTGCGATTTTCTATGCTTTCTTTATCCGATGTGATCAACCGGATGTGATTCATCCGATGTGCTCCTATCCGATGTAGTTTAACGGATTGACCGGAGTTCCGTTTACCCAGATCTCAATGTGGAGATGGGGGCCGGCGCAGATGCCGGTCATTCCGGAATATGCGATCACATCACCTGCGGATACGGAGTCACCGGCACTGAATCCGGCATATCCGGACAGATGCTGGTAGAGGGATGTGATCCCGCCGCCGTGGTCCACACGGATGTAATAGCCACGGGCGCTGCTGTAGCTGGTATACATTACGGTACCGCTTGCAATTGCCACAACGGAATTTCCGATCCCGACTCCGATATCGATGGCCTGATGGTAGGTGGTCGCACCTGCCACAGGAGCGGAACGATTTCCGAAATAGGAGGTGATATGGTGGCTCGCCGGTACCGGCCATACCCAGCCGGTTTCATTATAGGTGGGCTCGGGGTCCTTGTATTTCTCCTCTTCCTTGGATTCGGATTGATTGGAAGACTGGTTGCCTCCGCTGTTTTCTTCCTTCTTGGCGGCTTCTTCCTGCTGACGCTTCTTCTCCTCCGCAGCCTTTCTGGCGGCTTCTTCTGCCCGCTTTCTGGCTTCTTCCTGTTTCCTTCGGTATTCTTCCTCCAGACGCTGGATCTCGGCATTTCCTTCCTCGATCAATGCCTCGTAATCACTGATCTCTCCTTCGGTATCGGAGATCAGTTCTCCATATTCCTCCAGCTTGGCACGCTTGCCCTCCTGCATGACCACGAGAGCGTCCTGCTCGGCTTCTGTTTCCTCCTTGACGGATTCCACATCTGCCAGTTCCTTCTGCAGCTGTTTCTGCTTCTTGGAAACCTCCTTGGAGATCTTGATCAGATCGGAGAGCTGCTTCTGGTCGTAGTCGGAAACCTGTTCTACATATTCTGACTGGTTGATCACGTTGGAGAAATCATCCAGAGCGATGAGGGCATCCATGATGTGGATATCACCATTTTCGTAGGAGTAGGCGATACGCTCCTTCATCCGGTCATATTGATTCTCTTTTGCGATGGTAGCGATCTGAAGATCGGATTTCGTGATGGAGGCCTTGGCCTGAAGCGCGTTGCGCTTGGCCGTCAGCTCATCAATGGTTCCCTGATATTCGTTGATCTCTTCGTCCAGTTCGGATATGACGCCGCGGATATCGTCTGCCTCGGCATTCAGATTCTCCAGTTTATTCTCAGCTTCTTTCTTCTTTCGTTCTCGTTCTTCGTTCTTTTCCTTGATCTCATCTATGGTCTCATCTGCATAAACAACAGCGGTTTCACGGGGTGAGAGGGAAGGGATGGACGGGATTACAAAAGCGGATGCCAGAAGGCATGCAGTAAATACCCGTTTAAACTTACGCATAATATTCCTCCTCCGGAAAATAGTATTGTCAAATGTAACATTTTCGTAACATTTATACTATACCACAGGATCCACGTTATGTAAATTGTTTTTTTTCCGTAACGGTGTATAAATTGAGTGTTTTTCTTTGTGAAAATTGATACAATTATAGTAACTATTCACGTGAATAGACAATTCTTTTAGGGGTGATCGGAGGTTACGATTCATGATAGAGATGAAACATGTTACAAAAACCTATGGCAGGAAGGCACCGGCGGTAGATGATCTGTCCATGAAGGTAATGGACGGCGAGATCGTGGGCTTCATCGGACCGAACGGAGCAGGAAAGACCACCACCATCCGTATGCTGACAGGGATCCTGCGGCCGGACAGCGGGGAGATTCGGATCAATGATCTGCCCATGAGTCCGAATCATCTGGAGGCAAAAAGGATCATCGGCTATATTTCGGACAACCCGGATATGTTCGTGAAGCTTACCGGCTATGAATTTATCGGATTTATGGCCGATATCTACGGGGTCTCCGAAGAGGACCGGAAGCGTCGTACGGAATACTATGCAGAGCAGTTCGGTATGACGGAGGTGCTGGGAGACCGGATGCAGAGCTATTCCCATGGGATGCGGCAGAAGGCGATGATCGTTGCGGCACTGGTGCATGATCCCCAGGTCTGGATCCTGGATGAACCCATGATCGGACTGGACCCCCAGTCGGCCTACAATCTGAAGCGCATGATGCGGGAGCATGCGGAGAAAGGGAACAGCGTTCTGTTCTCCACCCATGTTCTGGAGGTGGCGGAAAAGCTGTGCGACAAGGTGATCATCATTTCCCATGGAAAACAGCGATTCTATGGAACTCTGGATGAGCTGAAGGAGGGACATAAGGAGGATGACCTGGAACAGGTATTCCTGGAGCTGATGAAGGAACCGGAGAAGGAGAGCGTATGAGAAATTACAGACGTCTGGTCAAAGTATTTCTGAAGGATATCGCATATGATCCTCCCAAGGATAAGGGGAGAAAAGCACAGATCCTGATCCTGACCATTTTTGCGGTGGTATTCATTATGATCCCGGTGGCGGTGGGGAGCGGTCTTTTCACCTATCTGATGACTCGATCTCTGGTGCGTGCGGGACATGCGGCCTTCGGTCTTCAGGTCATGTACCACCTGATCTCCATCTTCACGATGGTTTTCGGCATCAATGTGATCTTCAACGAATTGTATTTCTCCACGGATATCGACCGGCTGCTGCCGCTTCCTCTTCGCGGAAGGGAGATCGCAGGAGCTAAATTCGGTGCGGCATACAGGATGGAGAATATCATTCAGTTCATTCTGATCTTCTCATGTACCGTCGGATATGGGCTGGCGTCGGATATGCCGCTTTGGCGGTGGCCCATTGCCATGATCCTGGGCTTCACCCTGTCCCTGATCCCGATGCTGTACTGCGCGATCCTCGGAATCCTTCTTATGGCTTTCACCCGCGTGGTAAAGTCGAAGGACACGGTGCGAAGGATATCCATCATTTTCATGATTGTTGTATTTGCGCTTATGGCGGTGGCCCTCACATCTCTGAAGAAGGTGGATGTTGACAGCTGGATCGTGAATGCGGCCAGTCAGGACATTCCGTTTCTGCGGATCATGGATGTGGTATTCTATGAAAATAAGCTGATGCTGGATTTCATGAATGACGGAAATGCACTTGCGATCCTTATTTTTGTTGTGCTCCACCTGGCGATTCTCGGGATCTTTCTGCTGGTGGCGGAAAGATTCTATATCGATTCGGTCAGCCGGCTGGGAGAAGGAGAGCATCGGGCGAAGAACCGGGTGGTTCATGTGGAACGGGCCCTGCGGAGGAGAAGTGCATTTCGGGCTTATATGCTGAAGGAATGGAGGATCCTGCGCCGGACGCCGGTGTTCTTCACCAACTGCATTCTGATCACAGGCATCTGGCCGGTCTTTGTGGTGATCGCGGGAGCCATGACAGGAACCGCCATGTCGCCTTCCGCATTGAGTGAACGGATCGGAGACGGGGATACGGGCTTTGCTCTGGGAGTTATGATCGCCGCATTTGCGGCACCCTTTATCATGGGTGCCATGAACAGCCTCGGTTCCAATGCATTTTCCCGGGAGGGACGGCATTATGAGGTGATCCAGTTCCTTCCAGT
Organism: uncultured Lachnospiraceae bacterium; assembly: GCA_902796375.1. GTDB lineage: Bacteria > Bacillota > Clostridia > Lachnospirales > Lachnospiraceae > Eubacterium_Q. Next base: position 9,798 of record CADBOW010000001.1, read on the forward strand.
GCCGGTATCACTGCAGTGGAATGCGAAGGCTGCAGTCGGTGTACTGGTCAGCTTCCTCGGAACGGCACCCTTCTTCCTGTTCTTCGGGATTTATGCAGGTGTGCCGGTTCTTCAGATCCTGCTTTATATCCTGCTCTGTGGGGCAGCGTCCTTTGGCGTGACCTATATGGGAATGATGCTTGATTCGGTAAATCCGAAGCTGGTCTGGGAGGATGCGCTTTCCGCGCTCCGGGAGAATTATAATACCTTCTTCGGTATGGCGATCGCCATCGGGATCGCGGCTTTGTTCGGCGGAGCAGCTGTGCTGCTGCATATCTTCGCGGAACTGCCGGTGACGCTGATCGGATGCGGGATGCTGATCCTGGCAGTCCTTTTCGGACTGGTGGAGTATAAAAGAAGCATGACCCGCGGCCTGGAAAATGTACTGCACGTCGGAAGTGAGTAGCCCTTTGGGCTACGTAAACTGTGGAAGTGAGTAGCCCTGAGGAGCTACGTAAACTATGGAAGTGAGTAGTCCTTTCACCTCATCTGTGATCACGGCCTCAGGGGAGAGTCACATGGAAGCAGTTTCCCTGCTCCTTAGCTTCGGCCCAGATCTTTCCCTTATGAGCCTCTACAATTCCATATGCGATGGAAAGACCCAGTCCGTAACCGGAGATCTTTTCACGAGAGCTGTCTGCACGATAAAAACGATCGAACAAGTGGGACAGCTCTTCTTCTGTAAGAGGGGTTCCCTCGTTATAGACAGACAGGTGAAGGAGTCGCTTTCCGGAGATTTTCTCGCGCTTTGCGGTGAGAAGGATGTCGGAATGCTCTGTGCTGTATTTCAGGGCATTGTCCAGAAGGATCTCAATGAGCCGTCGGAGCAGAACCCGGTCACCGGTCAGAGTGAGATCCGGAGCGATCTCTCCGGTCAGGGTCCTCCCGGCCTCAAAGAAGACGGACTCCCAGGAAAGAAGCGCCTCATCCGCCAGTTCGCTGAAGGACAGTTCCCGGAAATTCTCCGGATGCTGTCCGATATCTCCCCGGGCAACCTCCAGAAGCTCGCCGATCAGCTGCTTCATGCGAAGGCTTTCCTCCCGTACATTATCCATACGATGCAGATTTCTCTGCAGCTTTCGAAGGGATATGGATGTGTTCTCCGCCTCCGGATCCGCTTCATCCACCAGGGTCTGAAGGGAACGATCCACCATGTCCGTGTTGGACATGATCACCGTGAGAGGAGTTTTTAATTCATGTGATGCATCTGCTACGAAACGACGCTGGTCGTTCCACGCACGTTCCACCGGTCTGGTGGTGATCCGGGACAGGATCAGAGAAAGGACGAACATGACCACCAGAACCGCAGCACTGATCCAGATGGATCGTATCAGCTCACTGTTCAGGAGAGAGAGTTCATTTGAAATGTCCGCAAATGCAACGGCGATGGAACCGTCGAACAGAGTCTTCTTCATATAACGGAGATTGTGATCGTTGATCTTTCCGTTTTCCTCCTGCTGATCCAGGGCGGACTGAACGATGCTGGCCACGTCCTCCGTATCGATAAAGAAGATATTGTTCCGTCCGATGATAATGGATCCATCGGTGGTATAGAAGGCAATCAGCGTTGCAACCCGGTCTTCCCGATCTCTGAAATTGGATAGCCGATACTCCCGCCCCTTCTGGGAATCCGAATCCGTCTGATTGTCCCGCCGTGTCTTACTGCCGGGAGAGTCGATGCCCTCCGGCAGCTCCGGGAGATCACTGTCCCACTGCCAGGGAACCGGTGTGAGATTCAGTGCCTGCTCCAGGGCTTTCTGGGAATCACTTTCCATGGTCCTCTTTGAGGAAATGTACTGAACACCGAAGATGGCAACCAAAAAAAGCACCACAATGGTCATCATGGTGATGATAAATTCGATTCTCAGCTTTCGGAGGATCGGGTTATGTGCTGCTTCTTTTTGGGGCTTTTTGTCTTTTTTCATACGCTATGACTCTTCTAAATGATAACCGACCTTCCGGACAACCGAAATGGACACCCTGGATTTCAGGGCAGTCAGTTTTCTTCGCAGGAAGGATATATATGCTTCTACGTTGTTGTCACCTGCATCCGAATCATATCCCCAGATTTTGTTGATCAGAGTTTCTTTGGAAAGGATAGTCTTGCCGTTGATCATCAGGTAACGCATCAGCTCGAATTCCTTGGCGTTCAGCTTGATGGACTTAGGACCGCAGGTCAGTTCGCAGGAGGACGGTGAAAGAGTAAGGTCGCCGAAGGTGACATTGTCCGGAACGAAGTCAGCCTTTCTCCGCATGATGGCATGCAGAGTGGCCACAAGCTCCTCATTTTCGAAGGGCTTTGTGAGATAATAATCCGCTCCGAGATTCAGCCCCTGAACCCGGTCCACCAGCTCGGTCCGGGCAGTCAGCATCAGCACCGGCGTGGATATGCCTTCCTCCCGCAGCTGCTTCAGGATATCGAAGCCGTTCATTCCGGGGAGCATCACATCCAGAACGATGGCATCATAGATGCCGGAGGATGCGTCATAGTAGCCCTCCTCGCCGTCATTCTGAACATCCACCGTATCGCCGGCTTCCTCAATGATATCGGCGATGGTTTCCGCGAGTCTTTTTTCATCTTCTACCACAAGTATTCTCATTTGGCACTTACCTCCGCAAGCTCCACATTGAAAAAGGAACGGGCCACCTTTCCCTTCCGGCTGGCAAACATACCGGGAAGAGTTTTCTCGATATATCCGTTAAATTCGGTGGCAGAACGATTGTATACGGATGAAGCTTTGATGATCTCCGTCCGGATGCTGTCAAATCGTTCCAGAAGGGGAACCAGATCCGGATCCTCCTTCAGCTCGGGATGTTCATCCAGAATGGGAAGCAGTCGGTTCCAACGATGATGCAGCTCCGTATAGGTCGACATCTGTAATGAAACAGGCATGCCGATGGCCAGAGACAGCGGTTTCGTCAGATCTTCTTCCAGAGAAACCTCATGCTCTTCGAGAAACTTCGTGATCTTCTGATAGACATGATTCCGGTCCCAGATCAGGGCGTCCAGATCTCCGGCCCGGTTTCGGGCGGCACTGTCAAGCTTGTTCAGCCGGTTCATTGTATATAGATATACTACGGCGATCAGAGTGATCACTACGAATACGATTATACCTGTTAAGCCCAAGGGATTTCCTCCTTAAAAATATTATCTCCTTGAATTCTAACACACTTTCCATTAGAATAAAAACATATTTTTCCTTTGCATTACCGAACGAAAAGGACAGAACCAAAAAAGACAGGAAGATAAGGAAGAACGAAATATGGAAATCGTGACAACGAAACGTCTGATCGCTCAGAGCCTGAAGGAGCTGACCGGGGAAAAATCCTTCGATAAGATCTCGGTGGGGGAGATCGCGGCACGGAGCAATGTGAATCGGCAGACCTTTTATTATCATTTTCAGGATAAATATGATCTTTTGAAATGGATCTATCGGGAGGATTATTTCCTTCCGAATATGAAAGACCTCAGCTTTGATAACTGGGATCAGTGTTTATGCGGGATCCTGAATTCCGTCAGGAAAGACAGGACATTCTGTATCAATACCATCCGGCACACGGAACAGGAGGTGTCCAAGCTCTTTCTGGCGGATACGGAGCATATTTTCGACTCGGCCATCCGGATCCTCCGGGCACAGTCTCCGGAGAAGGAGAGAACCTTCCGCAATGTGGATTCGGGAGAACAGGCGTTTATCGCCCGGTTCTTTGCCTATGGAGTCTGTGGAATCCTGGTAGAATGGATCGAGAAGGGGATGAAGGAGGAGCCGGAGCTGGTAGCCCATCGTATGCGTAATCTGCTGAATACCTGCAAGGAACTGGCATATAAGCAGGTTTTGGAGGAAAAAGAAGAGCAACACTGAGACATTTTTCTAAAATTGAATAATATTCTGTCATATTTGCGATTTTGTATAATGATAAAAAACATCTCGAAGTTTATAGTATTCATTGATTAGAAATGTGAGTTTTTAATCACGTATCTTATCTAATTTGGAGGTGTTTTTTTTCATGAAAGGCTTTGGACATGCAGTTGTAAAGCTGCGGGTTCCGATCCTGGTGCTGGCGGTTCTGTTACTGATACCGGCAGCCATCGGGTATCTGAATACCAGAACCAACTATGATATCCTATCCTACCTGCCGAAGGAGATCGAGACCATGAAAGGGCAGGAAATCCTTGCAGAGGATTTCGGGACGGGCGCTTTCTCTCTTATCATTACGGAAGGAACGAAGGATAAGGAGATCAAGCGGATGGCTGAGCAGATGGAGCAGGTGGAGCATGTGAAAAAGGTGCTCTGGTACGGCTCTCTTCTGGATGTCTCCATTCCGGTGGAGCTGCTTCCGTCCAAGTATACGGATATCCTCAAGAACGGGGATGCGGTCCTGATGATCGCGATCTATGACAGCACCATGTCTTCGGACGATACCATGCAGGCCATCGAGGAGATGCGGAAGATCACAAATGATCAGACGTATATCAGCGGTATGTCGGCGATCGTGGTTGATACCAAGAATCTGTCGGACGAGGAAGTTCCCATGTATGTTCTGATCGCAAGTGTCCTGTGTCTGATCATTCTGACCGTGACCATGGATTCCTTCCTGATCCCCGTGATGTTCCTTCTGAGTATCGGCTTTGCGGTTATTTACAACCTGGGATCCAATTTCATACAGGGAGAGATATCCTACCTTACGAAGGCTCTGGCTGCCGTGCTTCAGCTGGCGGTTACCATGGACTATTCCATCTTCCTCTGGCACAGTTATACGGCGGAGAAGGAAGTGTCCCACGGAAATAAACAGGAAGCCATGGCAAACGCCATTAATGAGACTCTGGTTTCCGTAGTAGGCAGCTCCATCACAACCGTGGCCGGCTTCGTGGCTTTGATGTTCATGAGCTTTACCATGGGTCTGGATATGGGTATTGTCATGGCCAAGGGAGTTATCATCGGCGTGATCTGCTGTGTAACGATCCTTCCTTCCATGATCCTGCTTCTGGACAAGGCCATTGAGAAGACCACGCACAAGGCGTTGATGCCGGACTTCACCAAGGCAAGCAAATGGATCGTGAAGCATTTCTATATCGGTCTGATCCTGTTTGCCGCACTGATCGTCCCGGCCTACTATGGTCAGTCTCATAATGAAGTATATTACAATCTGGATTCCTCGCTTCCGAAGGATCTGGAGTGTATCGTGGCAAGTGAGAAGCTGCAGGAGAAGTTTAATATGAACTCGACCCACATGGTCCTGATGGACAGTAATGTGGATTCCAAGGCAGTCAATCATTTTGCGGATGAGGTGAAGAAGATCAAGGGCGTTAAATCCGTCGTGGGACTGGATTCCATCCTCGGCCCCATGTTCCCGCGGGAGATCGTTCCGAAGAAGCTTCAGGATATCCTGGATAACGGGGAGTATAAGCTGATCTTCGTTATGTCGGAATATCGTGTGGCTACGGATGAGGTCAATGCCCAATGCGATGCCATTAACGAGGTCCTGGATAAATATGATAATTCCGGTATGCTGATCGGAGAAGCTCCGTGTACCCAGGATCTGATCAAGATCACGGATCACGATTTCAACGTTGTAAACCTGGTATCCATCCTTCTGGTCGGTGCCATCATACTGGTGGTGTTCCGGTCCATTTCACTTCCGGTACTGCTGGTTGCAGTGATCGAGTTTGCGATCTTCATCAATATGGGAATTCCGTATTATACAGGAACGGTACTTCCCTTTGTGGCATCCATCGTTATCGGAACCATACAGCTGGGATCCACGGTAGACTATGCGATCCTGATGACCACGAAATACAAAGGGGCCCGGATCTCGGGCTGTGGAAAGAAGGAAGCTGTCGAAAATGCATTGGCCGGTTCCATGGCATCCATTATCGTCAGTGCGCTTTCCTTCTTTGCCGCGACCATCGGTGTCGGCATGTATTCGAGAATAGATATGATCGGTGCTCTCTGTTCTATCATGGCAAGAGGCGCTATGATCAGTATGGTAGTTGTTATTTTCCTTCTTCCGGCGGTGCTGCGTGTGTTTGATCCGGTGATCATCCGCACATCCATGGGCTTCCGCGGAGTAACGAGGGTGGAGAAAGAAGAAAGGCAGGAGAGTTGATATGAGAAAAATGATGAGACAAAGGATTCTTGCAGGCACTGTATCGATCGCCATGCTGCTGAGTCTTATAGCCTGCGGAACAGAAGAAAAGAAAGCAGATAAGAATACTGCTTCCGACGGACAGGAGAATACCACCGAAGCGGTTCTTACGGACGCGGATGAGGAGCTGGCGGATCTGATGGATGTATCCTTCAATCTGGACGGGATCATGGACGGAGAGAAGGATGAGACGGTATATGTAATGGCCGATGCTCTGGGAAATAAGAATTCCGTGGTGGTCAGCGAATGGCTGAAGAACAGCAAGGGTGAAGCTACGATTAAGGATCGGTCAAATCTGACGGAGATCGAAAATGTAAAAGGAGACGAAACCTTTACCCAGGACGGTGAGAATCTTACCTGGCAGGCAAACGGAAATCCGATCTATTATCAGGGAAAATCCGACCGGGACATTCCCGTAGGCGTGAAGGTATCCTATTCTCTGGACGGAAATCAGGTTGCACCGGAACAGCTTGCAGGTGCCAAGGGCAAGGTGAAGATCCGTTTTGATTATGAGAATAAGGCAAAGGAGGGCGATGTATATGCACCGTTCCTCTGTGCCACCGGTATCCTGTTGGATGGTGAGAATTTCTCCGATGTAGAGGTTTCCAGCGGAAAGGTGATCGGAGACGGAAGCCGGTTCATCGTGATCGGACTTGCCATGCCGGGTCTGGAAGAAAGCCTGGATATGAAGGAGCTGGAGCTGAATATTCCTTCCTATGTGGAAGTGACGGCAAATGCCACCAGCTTCAGCATGGATATGTCATTAACCTTCGCTACTCCGCTTGTTTTTCCGGAGGATGCGATCAATGTCAATCTGGATGAACTGAAGACAAAGGTTCATGATAAGGCATCGCAGTTTGAAGATGGTATGAATAAGCTGGCGGATGGTGTTGCAACCTATACCGATGGCGTAAAGAAGCTGTCCGGCGGGATCAATCAGGTGAACAACGGTGCAAAGCAGCTTTCCAACGGTGCCAAGGAGCTGGCAAAAGGAGCGAATAGCGCCAAGGACGGAGCCTCCAAGCTGGCAGACGGAGCAAATAAGCTGAATAACGCAGTGAAGGATATGAATCTTCCAAGTGTGGACGCAAGTTCCACCAAGGTTACGGATGAGCAGAAGAAGCAGGCAACCAAGGAGATCCAGAAGTCCGTGGAAGAGAAGGGAGTCTCACAGAGTCAGGTTTCGGATGCCATGACGAAGGGTGCTAAGGATGCACTTTCGGCAGCACCTTCCTTCGGAAAGCTTTCCAAGGATGGAATGACAACCAAGCAGCAGGAGGCGGCCATCACCAAGGAAGCGGCGGAAGCCGGGAAAGCCTCCGTTACAGACGAGCTGAAGGAATCCATTGCCAAGGATGCGGCTGAGGCAGGAAAGGCATCCGTTACAGATGATCTGAAGAAATCCATCGCCAAGGATGCGACCGAGAAAGGAAAGGCATCGGTTACGGATGAACTGAAGGAATCCATCGCCAAGGATGCGGCTGAGGTAGGAAAGGCATCGGTTACGGATGAACTGAAGAAATCCATAGCCAAGGAAGCAGCCGAGAAAGGAAAGGCATCGGTTACGGATGAGCTGAAGAAGTCCATCGCCAAGGACGCGGCTGAGAAAGGAAAGGCAGCGGTTACGGATGAGCTGAAGAAGTCCA
>CADBOW010000002.1 GCA_902796375.1 uncultured Lachnospiraceae bacterium
CTACTGCTTTCCCTGCATGGCATGGAGTCTCAGCTGCCCGCAGGCGGCATCAATATCCCTGCCCATACTCCTTCTAATTGTAACATTAATTCGGTTTCTTTCAAGTATTATTTTGAATTTTAGGACCGAGTCCGCATCACTGCGCCTGAAATCCCGTTCATCTATAGGATTTACCGGGATCAGATTCACATGTCCGTGAAGAGGCTCCAGAAGCTCTGCCAGACGCATGGCATGTGCCTCGGAATCATTCACGCCCTTCACAAGACTGTATTCAAATGTAACTCTCCTATGGGTCTGCTGAAAATAATACCGGACCGCATCCAGGGTCTCCTCCAGAGAATACCGGTTGGCCACGGGCATCAGATTCCTCCGTTCCTCATCCGTGGTGGCATGCAGGGACAGGGCAAAGGTAATGGGCATCCCCTCCTCCGCCAGCGCCCGGATCTTCGGAACCAGTCCGCAGCTGGATACCGTAATGCTGCGAAGACTGAGCTGATATCCCTCCGGATCCGAGATCAGCTCCAGAAACCGGATCAGATTATCATAGTTGTCCAGAGGCTCACCGGTCCCCATCACAACCACATTGTCAACCCGCTTTCCGGTCAGATTCACTGCCTGGTAGATCTGTCCCAGCATTTCCGAAGCCGAAAGATTCCTGACCAGTCCGCCGATGGTGGAGGCACAGAAACGGCAGCCCATCCTGCATCCCGCCTGAGAGGATATGCACAGGGAATTCCCGTGGTGATATGGCATGAAAACCGTTTCAATGATCTGTCCGTCCTGCAGCCGGAAGAGGAACTTCATGGTCCCGTCCTCCTTCGATGTCAGCCGCTTCCATTCCCGGACCGTCACCATCTCATCCCGCAGCTGATCCCTCAGCTTCGCCGGAAGGTTCTTCATCTGATCCACATCCTGAACCCGGTTCCTATGCATCCATCCGTAGAGCTGGGACGCCCGAAAGGCCGGCCAGCCCAGTTCCTTCATATATTCAGTTAATTCCTGCCTGCTCATGGAAGCAGGATCCCGCCGATCCATCAATTTCTTTTCTCCATCAGACAAAAATAAAATCCGTCGCAGGGATCGATGCCCTGCAGAAACTGCCGTTCTTCCCTGACTTCAAATTCCGGATGCCTGCCCAGGAAGAGCTCCTTCGCCTCCTGATTCTCCTCCTTCAGAATGGTACAGGTGGAGAACAGAAGCCTGCCGCCGGTACGCACATATCCGGCTGCCGCGTCCAAAATCTGCTGTCCCTGCCGGACCAGTGCCCGGACTCCCTCCGGCGTCACATGGTATTTGATATCGTTCTTCCTCCCCATGACTCCCAGACCGGAGCAGGGGATATCCGCGATCACGGCATCATAGGCCTCCAGGTCCTCCGGAACGGTCTCCAGAGCATCCTGTACCTGAATATTCATACTGATTCCCAGCCGTTCCGCATTTTCCCGGATGCGTTCCGTCTTCTCCTCCGTAAGATCCCTGGCCGTCACCAGCGCTCCCAGCTCGGCGGCGTAGCACGCCTTCCCACCGGGCGCGGAGCATACATCCAGAAGCTTCTCTCCCTCCGCCGGTGCAAGTGCCTCCACCGTACAGATGGAGCTTTCATCCTGTACGGAGAATCTGCCCTCCCGATATCCGGGAAGCCTTCTCACGAAATCCACGGAGCCGACCCGAAGTGCCATGGAACTCATTTCCCCGGGAACCGCCTCCACGCCTGCGTCCGTAAGGAATCGAAGCAGCTCCTCCGGAGTCTGTCTGGTGCTGTTGCAGCGGATGGACAGCTGACGTTCCTCAAAGCATGCCGCCAGGATCCGTTCTGCCTTCCCGGCTCCGTACTCCTCCGCAAGCCTCGTACAGATCCATTCCGGCGTGGAATATCGGATCCGGGGAGCCGAATCCAGCAGCGTCTGAACCGTTCCGTCTCCGATCCCGCGCTGGACACTGCGGAGGATCCCGTTTACAACTCCCTGAAGTCCCTCCAGATGATGCTTCCGCATCAGCTGTCCTGCTTCATGGATGACGGCCCGATCCGGCACACTGTCCATATACAGCATCTGATAAACGCTCATCCGAAGCACACAGCGTACCTTCGGCTTCTGTTTCTCCATAGGGATCCGTGCATACCGATCCAGGATCGCATCCAGCTGGAGACGGTATTCCGTAGTCCCCTCCACCAGCCGGCTGATAAACGCCCGATAGGTCTTGTCCGTAAACTGGATCTTTCGAAGCCCCTCCTCCAGTGCCTGGGAGGAAAGCCTTCCATTCCGATCCATATCCAGCAGGATCTCCAGAGCCGTTTCCCTTTCTCCGTCCTTCTGCTTCTTCTTCCCATCCGTCATTTCATACTCCTACCTGCATCCCCGTCTCCAGCTTCTTTCCATTGAGAAATGCAGCCGTATCCATGGGTTTCTTGCCTTCCGGCTGCAGGCTGCGGATCCTCAGAGCCCCTTTGCCGCAGGCAATGGTAAATGTCTTCTTTGTCACCTCGATCACGGTTCCCGGATTTCCTTCTCCCTCCGTCACATCGGCGGCATAGATCTTAACGTTCCGTCCGTCGATCAGCGTGTAGGCGCAGGGCCAGGGGATCAGTGCACGGATCCCGCGCTCCAGCTCTTCCGCTGTTTTTGTGAAATCCATCCGTCCCATGGATTTGTCCAGCATTTTCGCATAGGTGGATTCCTCTTCCTTCTGAGGGATCCGGACTGCGGTACCCGCTTCCAGCTTCTCCATGGTACTGAGGATCAGCTGTCCTCCCAGCTCCGCCAGACGTTTCGTCAGTCCCTCTCCCGTGTCCGTGGGAAGGATCTCCGTTTCCAGCTGCTCTATCATATCCCCGGTATCCAGTCCTTTGGCCATATACATGGTGGTAACCCCGGTCTTCTTCTCTCCCTCCAGGATACAGCGCTCGATGGGTGCTGCCCCCCGGTATTTCGGAAGAAGGGACGCATGAATGTTGATGCAGCCCAGCGGCGGGATCTGCAGAATGCTTTCCGGAAGGATCTGACCATATGCAGCCACGATGATCATCTCGGGAGCCAGGCTTCGGAGCATGGATACATTTTCCTCATCTCTCAGCTTCTCAGGCTGAAAGACAGGAATCCCCAGCTCTGCGGCCCGGACCTTCACCGGCGGAGGCTGAAGCTTACCGGACCGTCCCTTCGGTTTGTCCGGCTGGGTATATACCGCAGCGATCTCATGCCCCGCATCCGCTATGGCAGACAGTGCAGTAACCGCAAATTCCGGAGTTCCCATAAAGACTACTCTCATACTTCCTCCTCTTCCTCTTCTTCCTCTTCCTCCGGAAGCGGAACATCCACCCGATGCAGACCGTCGATGGCAAGATCCTTATACAGAACCCCATCCAGATGATCCAGTTCATGGCAGATGCAGCGGGCCAGAAGCTCGGTACCTTCCACGGTTATGGGATTCATTTCCCGGTCGAAGGCTTTGCAGACCACATGCTCCGGACGGGACACTTCACCTGCAAGACCCGGCAGGGACAGACATCCTTCCTCTCCGACCTGCTCCCCGTCGGAGGATACGATCTCCGGATTGATCAGCACCAGCGGATTCCCGTCCATCACATCGATCACGACGATCCGCTTCAGGACACCCACCTGAGGTGCCGCAAGTCCGACTCCTGCCGCATCATACATCGTTTCAAACATATCATCGATCAGCTCACTGATCCTGGGGGTGATCTCCTTCACCGGCTTACATGTCATACGGAGGATATCATCTCCATCCACTCTGATATTTCGAATAGCCATAGTATTTCTCCTTTATAAAATGTGCATGGGATCGAAGTCATAGTAGACCTCGACTCCCCGTTCTTCATACATCCGATCCGTAAGTTCCTTCAGCTGTCCGGGGATCTCACTTAACCGGGCCTCCGTCTCCGCCCTTGCATAGATCACCTGCCGGAAAATGTCATTCAGCCTGGAAATGAATGCCGGCCCCGGCCCGGTGAGGATCACCTCCGGCGCCTTCTGTCCTTCCAGCTGTTTCATCAGCTCCCCGGCGGACACCACCGCTTCCTGCTCCTCTCTCGCGGTCACCAGAATACCCAGCATATGGGTCACCGGCGGGTAGCCCAGCAGCCTTCTGTACGCCATTTCGTAACGGTAGAACTGCAGATAGTCCTGGGTCATCGCCGTCCGGATCACATAATGCTCCGGTTTGTAGGTCTGGATCACCACCCGGCCGGGCTGCGTCCCTCTGCCCGCACGTCCTGCTGCCTGAGTCAGCAGATTATAACACCGTTCTCCGGAACGGAAATCGCTGTCAAACAGTCCCAGATCCGCCAGCAGGATGCCCACCACCGTAACCCGGGGGAAATCATGTCCCTTGACGATCATCTGGGTTCCGATCATACAGTCGGCCTGTCCGTCATGAAAGCTTTGAAGAAGCGCTCCGTGGGCTCCCTTCTTCTGCGTGGTATCCCGATCCATCCGGATCGTCCGGATCCCGGGAAAGAGACGTTGAACCTCCTGTTCCACACGTTCCGTACCGATGCCGTATCCTCCGATCAGACCGGAGTGACAGGAAGGACATGCCTTCGGCATTTTCTCCGTATGCCCGCAGTAATGGCATAACAGGGTATCCCGCCCGTGCAGCGCCAGGGATACATCGCATTTCGGACATCGGATCGCCTCACCGCAGCTTCTGCAGGACACAAAGCTGCTCATGCCTCTCCGGTTCAGAAACAGCATCACCTGCTCCCCTCTTTGAAATGCGCCCTGCATCTCGGCATACAGCCTGCGTGACAGAATGTTTCTGTTCCCGGCCCGAAGCTCTTCCCTCAGGTCGATCACCTCCACCTCCGCCAGTTCCTGTCCTTCTGCCCGTTCCGGAAGAGACAGCAGCTGAAATGTCCCTTCCTCCGCCGCACGATAGGACTCTACGGCAGGGGTGGCCGAGCCCAGAACCACGGCGGCGCCCTCCAGCTCCGCCCGTTTCAGTGCCACATCCCTGGCATGATACTTCGGCGTGCTGTCGCTTTTATAGGCCCCGTCATGCTCCTCATCTATGATGATGAGACCCAGATTCGGAAATGGGGTAAAAAGTGCGGATCGTGGTCCGATCATGATATCCACTGTCCCGTCCAGTACCTGCTGCAGCTCCCGGTATCTCTCTCCCCGGCTGAGACCGGAATGAAGGATCGCGATCCTGTCCTGAAATGCCGTCCGGAACCGGGCCACCGTCTGATAGGTGAGAGCGATCTCCGGCACAAGAACGATCACACTCTTCCCGTCCTCGATCACCCGTTTCGCCATCTGCAGATAGACCTCTGTCTTTCCGCTGCCGGTGATCCCGTGAAGCAGATAACAGCCGCGTTTTCCTTCGTCCCAGTCCTGCCGGAAGCTCTGATATGCCTTCTTCTGGTATTCATTCAGTGCGTCCACCGGCAGAAACTCCGGTTCAAACTGCCTCAGATCCTTCCGGACCGCAGCAGCACGCACCTTCTCCTTCACCGGCATTACGGTATTCAATGCACTGATCATGGTACATCCGTATTTCTGCCGCATCCATCCCGCCAGGCGGATCATCCGGCTTTCCACCGGAAGACGGCCCGCAGGGATCCGAAGGATCGGCTTCACCTTATCCTCCTCCCAGCAGCTGGTCTCACTGACGGATATCACATAGCCCTTCCTGGGACGTGTTCCCTGCCCGAAGGGAACCATCACGGGAGTACCGACCGTCACTTTCCCCTCCAGCTCCTCGGGGATCCGGTAGGAGAAGGTCTTATCCACTGCCTTATGCGAAATGTCCACGATCACGTCTGCGTACATGATACCCTTCCTCAAAAGAAGCAGGTGACGAAGCCACCTGCTTAATAATCTTTACTCATCATCTCCGACGATCTTAACCTTGCCATGATAGAGCTCATCCACTGCTATGGAAAGAGGCTTCTTTCCCTCAGCATGCTCAACCAGCGGCTGATCCAGTCCTGCCACCAGCTGTCTGGCTCTCTTTGCCGTTGCAAGCACGATGGAATAACGGCTCTGTACCATCGGCTGCTCTCCCGGCTCCACTTCCTTGTTTACAACCTCCATCAGATCACTATAAGACGGATGTATCATTTTCAGTTCTCCTTTCTACTCATTCCCTGCCCGGAAGCTATCCTGAAGCTGTTGAATGAAATCCTCATTTCTCTCTTTCTTACATTTACCGCCTAGTATAACCGAATGTACGGTATCAATGCAAGTATCTAAATCATCATTTATAACAATATAATCATAATATCCGATCATTTCCGACTCTTCCGCCGCCCGACGAAGCCTTTTCTCTACCTGCTCCTCTGTCTCCGAGCCGCGTCCGGTGAGACGATCCCTCAGTGTTTCGGCATCCTTCGTGGTTATAAAGATCAGTTGTGCATCCGTATACTGCTTTTTGATGATCCGGGCTCCCTGAACCTCAATCTCCAGGATCACATCCCGGCCGGCCTTCAGCTCATCCTCAACGAATTTTCTGGGAGTACCGTAGAAATTATCCACGTACTGTGCCCACTCTATGAGCCCGTTGTAATCGATCAGATTCCGAAATTCAGCTTCTGTTTTAAAATAATAATCCTTCCCGTCCACTTCTCCCGGCCGCGGAGCTCTTGTCGTTGCGGATATGGACAGGCTGTAGCCGTACTTGTCCACCAGCCCCTTCACAACCGTTCCTTTTCCCGCTCCGGAGAAACCGGAAATGACGATCAGCTGTCCTCTCTTTTCCATCTCGGTATCCTCCTATTCCAAATTCTGTATCTGCTCACGGATCTTCTCGATCAGAGTCTTCAGTTCGATGCCCAGATCGGTAATATCCAGGGATCCTGCCTTGGAAAGCGTTGTATTTGCCTCCCGGTTCATTTCCTGTACTATGAAGTCCAGCTTCCGTCCCACGGAACCGCCTTCCTCCAGAATGCTCTTCACACCATCCACATGGCTGCGCAGGCGGACCATTTCCTCATCCACACAGATCTTATCGGCGAAAATGGTGACCTCAGCCGCGATCCTGCCTTCATCGATGTCATTTCTCTGAAGGAATTCATCCATCTTCTCTCTGAGCTTCCCTTTATACTCCTCCAGGATCCTGGGGGAAAGCTCTTCGATCTTCTCCACCAGGCGGCTCATATCCTCCACCTTCTCCAGAAGATCCTTCTTCAGATTCTCACCCTCCACCGTCCTTGCCTGAACGAAGCTTTCTCCGGCCTGCCGGATCACCTGCTCCAAAGCACCGAACAGCTCTTCATCATCCTCATCTGCGGTCTCCTCCAGAGTGAACACCTCCGGAAAACGTCCCACCAGCGGAGCCGTCAGATCCTCCCGCAGGTCAAAGTCCTCCTGCATCTTTCGGAAGTAATCCACATATTCCTTCGCCACATCCGCATTATACCGGACGGATACTCTTGCCTCCGCAAGATTGTCATATGTGATAAATACATCCACCTTGCCTCTGGATATATAATCCTTCAGCACAGTCCGGATCGCCGCCTCAAAGCGGTTCAGCCGCCTGGGCATCTTGATGGTGATGTCTGCATATCGATGATTCACGGATTTCATTTCCACCGTGATCTTTCTCTTCTCGTCTATCAGCTCCGCACGTCCGAAGCCGGTCATACTCTGAATCATATCCGTTCTCCCGGTTGTTGATCTATCCCGAAGGGTCGGGCACACAACATAGTATTATACCGCAAATGACATCCCATTTCAAGAATCGAGTCAGCTATGATTCAACACATCGCTGACGATTCTTCCGTCCTCCAGGCGCAGTACCCGGTCTGCCATTTCCGCGATCTCCGGTTCATGGGTGATCAGCACCAGGGTCTGGTCAAACTCCTTCACCGCACGTACCAGAAGCTTCATCACATCCTGTGTATTCTGGGTGTCCAGATTTCCGGTGGGCTCATCCGCCAGGATCACCGCCGGGTGATTGATCATGGCCCGCCCGATGGCTACTCTCTGCTGCTGACCGCCGGACAGCTCATTCGGCAGATGATGCCGTCTCTCGTAAAGACCAAGATTCTTCAGCATTTCCTCCATTTCATTCGCCGGAACGCCGTGTCCGTCCAGCAGGGCCGGCATGGCGATGTTCTCCTCCACTGTCAGCACCGGGATCAGATTGAAATTCTGGAAAATGAAACCGATCTTCTTCCGTCTCAGGATCGAGCGCTTGTCATCGCTCATATCATAGACGCTCTCCCCGTCCAGAATAACCTGTCCGGAGGTGGGAACATCCACTCCTCCCAGAAGATTTAACAGGGTGGATTTTCCGGAGCCGGATGCTCCGATGATCGC
>CADBOW010000003.1 GCA_902796375.1 uncultured Lachnospiraceae bacterium
CCCAAACCCGGCTAGCGCCGGGCTTCGCGCCGTTGGCGCTCGGGTGCGTACGGTTCTCGAAACACCTGATGGTGTTTCGGAACCTAAAAAACCTCCGGATGATCCGGAGGTTTTTCTATATGATGTAGGCCTTATATCTAGGGCTTATGCACGGCCGGTGTACTCACCGGTTCTGGTATCGATGGTGATCATCTCGCCGGTATTGATGAAGAGCGGGATGTTCAGTGTAGCGCCGGTTTCTACGGTACAGGGCTTGGTAGCATTTGTAGCTGTATTTCCCTTTACGCCGGGTTCACACTCTGTAACCTCAAGAGTAACCTGGATCGGCGGCTCACAGGAGAAGACAGAGCCCTTATAGAAGCTCAGCTTGCAGTTCTCATTCTCCTTTACAAATTTCATGGCATCGGCGATAAGAGAAGCATTTACCGGTGTCATCTCATAGGTCTCGGAATCCATGAAGTAGTAGAGGTCGCCATCCTTGTAGGAATAGCTCATGTCCTTCTTCTCAATATGTGCAGTTTCAAACTTCTCTGTGGGGCGGAAGGTACGCTCAACGACACCGCCATTGATGATGTTCTTCAGCTTGGCACGAACAAAGGCTGCGCCCTTTCCCGGTTTAACATGCATGAACTCAATGATCTGGTATACATTTCCTTCAATCTCAACGGTGATACCGTTTCTGAACTCGCCTGCAGATATCATAATATATCCTCCCTTTATTTTCCTTGGTTGTAAGGATTTCGTTCTTGATCATTTCGATCGTGCTCCAGCACGCACGAACATTTATATTTTATAATAAGAGAAACAGTTTTTCAACAGTTTTTTTTGCGTCGGCGGAACCAGAGAGCAACGATGATCAATATCAGGGCAGTGGCCCCGGTTCCGGCGATACCCAGCCAGGCTCCCGGCGGAGTGTAGGAGAGTTTGATGGTATGCTCGCCCTTGGTGACCGGAAGCCAGACACCGCCCACAATATCCTTCGGAGCTGTTTCCACGCCGTCCACATAGCAGGTCCAGCCGGTCATATTCGGGATGGACAGATAGACAACTCCGTCCTCCGGGGCATTGATCTTTCCGGACATGGAAGTGAAGCCCTGTTCAATATCTGTCATAACATAGTCCTTCAGCTTCTCGTACAGCTGGTTGAAGGAGTATTCATTTGCTGTTGCGATCCGGATGAAGTAATCCGTGGTTTCCGTAAACAGGGTTGCCTGGAAGGTGTCCGCCTGTCCGGCAGTTGTGGTTCCGATGTAGAAGATCGAGTTGTTGTAGGAAATGTATACATCTCCCTCCACATCCTTTGCAACAGAGACCCATACGGGTACTTCCGTGCTGGTTCCGGCCTCCAGACCGGAGGAGTCGGCCAGAATGTAGCTGTAATTCTCTTTCTCAGTTTCCGTCAGCTTGTTCGGATCCGTTTCGGGGATAATCTCCTCATACAGGTCATAACAGCCGAGAACCCGGGCAAATGCATTCTGATAGGTGAATGCATTTCCCTTATCCGATCTTTCATCTGTAAACGCATTCGGAGAGAGGGAATTCCAGGTCTCCAGATCCTTGTTGTCTGGCATGAAGATTCCCACCGGAAGGTAATACGGATTCTCATGCAGATTCAGATTGTCATAGTGATCCACGATGGGATGATGGGACCAGGAAGAATCCAGGTAATCATTTGAAATGTTATATTTCACATGAAGCATCATATCCGCCAGCGGGTTACCGGAGGTGTAGAGCAAAGAGTTATTTGTGGTCAGAAGATTCCATTTCCAGAACATTTCCATATGCTGCTGCGTCATGTAGGATGAAAATGCGGTAATGGAGCTGATGTTGGTGGCTTCTGCCACATTATAGGCCTTGTCTGCAATATACTCGGTTGCGGTAAAGGGATCCTTCATATCCGGGTGTCTGTCTGCAAGCTCATTTACCTGATCCGCCACCTTGAAGGTGATCCTTCCGCCGATGGACTGCGGGAAGGTATGGAAGCTGCTGAGTATCACCTCGACGAAGCAGATGGCAAGGATCGCGGTGCGCATCTGCTTTCGGTAACGTTTATACAGCTGCCCCAGGCAGAGCAGGAGATATACGCCTGTGAAGCAGAGCGTCATGGTGAGAGTCAGGGAAGACATATAGTCCTCCGCATATGCCCATACGCTGAGGCCGGAGAATGCAACCAGCGGAATTCCCAGAGACAGGGCAAACTTACGTCCTTTGATCTCCTGCCAGCACAGAATGCAGTCATAGAAGGATACGATCAGAAGGAACAGGAAGAATGCTGCAAACCGGTTCGGAACCTTGACCTGATAATGGAAGCCGTGGAATACATAGTTCAGGATACTGCTTCCGAAGGCCAGGAAATAAACTGCGATCAGGATCGTCCTGCGGATCCGGACGGACAGCTTCACCCTTTTGTTCAGCAGGAACAGAGGGATGCATACCAGCACCAGGATACCGATGTACAGATTGACTGAGAAGTCATTGTCCGTAACGATGACCGGATCGCGGTAGGCTGTACTGTCAGAGAAGACGGACAGATAGGAACCGCCGGCCTTGGTTACAGGGGAAATGGTATCCGCCGCCTTGTAGGGGGATTCCATTGTCTTCATATAATATGGGATCAGCCGGAAGAGAGCAAGACCTGCTGCAGCGACGGATGTCAGAGCAAACCGGATGCCCTTCCGGAAGAAATCCCGGACATTTTCGAATTCCATCAGGAAGAAATACAGGAAGAGGAATTCGCAGATCATGAAAGCATAATATGCATCCGACATCTGTGTGAAGAGCATACAGATGTACAATGCGGGCTTTTTATCATAGATTAGCCGTTCCATACCCAGGATCAGGAGAGGAACATAGTAAAGGAAACCGAAGTTGCCGTACATGAAGAATGCGATGGCATAGGACGAAAGCCCGTATACGGTTCCCAGTACGATCAGTCTCCAGTCTCGCTTATCCATCCTTTCTCCCCGGCGGCGATGAGTCAGATACAGAATGAGACACAGCCCCGGAAGAATGAAATGAACAAAATAGGTCAAAGTGAAGAACAGAAGATACATGGATGTGGGCAGAATCAGATTCTGCAGGAAGGTCCATGGAGTCAGGACATAGGCCAGAAAACTGTTATACCGGTCCACGGCGATTCCCATATTCCAGTTCAGGAAGGAGTAATTTCCGTTCTTCAGGTTGTTGGAGAAACCGACGAAATTGTTGAAGCCCTGATCATATCCGTCTCCGGCGACGGTGGTCCGGCTGCCGAAGGGAGCACTGCTGGTATACATCTGTGTCAGCAGGAAGATCAGAGTCAGGATCACGAAGGTAAGGATATATACATAATTATCCCGGATCCAGTCGGAGATTCCGGAGATCGCACGGTTGCATGTGGTAGAGGGCTTCACTGCATTTTTCACCGCCAGAAGGATCAGAATTGCAAGAAATGCAACGCTGATGGCGATTCCAATATAGAAATAGATCGGATAATAATCCAGAACGATCTCATTCATTCCTTCGGAGACCGGGATCATCATCTGTCCGTTCATAAAGGTTTTGATCTCGGAACCGTCGGTTCCGGTGATGCTCCAGCCGCTCCGGCACGGGAAGGGAAGGATGATATATCCGGCCTCGGCCGCGTTGCAGGATACGGCGCATGAAGTCTCCGTATTTTTCACCACAGCGGAAGCAGACAAAGTCTCGTACAGCTTCTTGTAATTCTCTTCATTGAAGGTAGCGTAATCGGAAGTGAAATCGGTCTGAACGATATCCCGATTTGTGATATCGTGGATGAAATTCGCGGAGTCTCCCGCCTCATGATATCCCAGGTGATGTATGCCGAACAGACTGGCATAGATGTCGCCGGCCTGCTTCGGAGTAAATGCAAACAGATAGGAGGTCTTCCGGGGATCCTCTGCTCCGTTGGGATCGAAGATGGGGGATTCCATGTTATTCATGTCCCCGTCCGCACTCTTAAATACGGAAGCCCCGCCGATTACTTCGGTCACCAGATTGTTCTGGGAATAGAAGGGATAGTCCGTGCTGTAGTTCCAGTCATCTACGGATTTCGGAAGGAAAAATCCATGAAGACTGTAGGGGTTCTTGAAAACGGACAGGGAATCTGTCTCTGTCAGAGGCTCCACGGTGGAATCCACGCTGTCTTTGCCTCCCCGCTTCTTCGTAATGATGAAATCATATCCATTCATCATGTTCGTCAGAGGCGTGGAGTCATTATTGTCAGGATCGTAGTAGTAGACCCGGCTTCCGGGAATCGCGTCCTGGATCGCGCGGGATGCCTCATATACCTGGTAGTCGATGGATTCCGCGTAGGTTTTCGATGCGGAGCCCACGGACCGGAGACCGTCCACATAGGTCCAGCAGACCTCGGCGATCATGAGAACCGGCAGTATCGCCAGAAGCACACCCTTGGTCATACTGTTATTCCGGAAGAATACAATGAGAGCAAAATAGATCGCAAGGAACTCCAGAGAGTAGATCACCGGCTGGATGGAGTCGTAATTGTCACAGAGCTTCGGTGTCAGGATCACAAGAATGGAAAGCAGACCCATGGCTGCAATCAGCTGCCATACCGGGGTATGCTCCACATTCATAAGCTCTTCATATGCCATGGAGAGCATCTGAACTATGAAAATGAAACCGAAGAGACATACATTTGCCTCGGAATAGAAGAATCCGTTGAACAGATAGTTGGGCGTCATAAGGAAGAGCCCCACGAAAAGTGCCGCAAGGACACTGCACTGGCTGATCCTCCGCCGGAGGGAGATATTCGGATTTCCCGCATAAAGGACGATCAGGAAAAGCGCCAGAATGCCGCAGAAAATATCGATCCCGTATCCGTAATAATTGGTTCCGGAGGGAGCGGTGGTTGGGAAGAATGCCTTGAAGGCATCGAAAAACGTGGTGGTATTTGTGCCCAGAGGGAAACTTAGAGACAGCTCACTTTGCATAAATGAGCTTCCGAAACAGTTTACCACGATAAGGGCGCCTGCACCCACGGCAAGCACATCGGAGATCAGCTTCAGCAGAAGATTCCATAGTGCGGTCCGAAGATTTGCATAGTCAAATGCCGCTGCATAGATCAGCGTAAAGATAAATACGATGATGGCCATATGGAAGCTGCAGAAGATGGATGCGGTCATGAGGGCTGCGTAAAGCCTCCATTTTCCGTTCTCCAGCAGGTTGTCGAGGGCCATCAGCAGGAGCGGGAAGAGGACCACCACGGAAAGGTGGCTCACATCCAGACCCTGTCCCAGCATATATGCGGACAGAGCGAAGGCTACGGAGAATCCCAGATTGGAAAGATCCAGACGGGCGATAAAGGCGCCGATGACGGATTTCGGTTCTCCGGTGCTGCCCAGAATGAAATCCTTCTTTGCGGTTTTGCCTGCAGCGGCGGCTTTCTCCAGTGCCCGTTCCTTCCGACGTGCAAGCCGGTCCCGGATCGCCAGGATCGCATCGGAACGGCGTTCCTCCATGGCAAGGCGCTGGCGCTCGATCCGTTCCTTCCGACGTGTCAGGAACATGGAGAAGAAGAGTCCGGCGAGTCCGATCTTCAGCGCATAAAGAAGGTTCAGAACACTTAAAATGGCTGTGCGCGGGAAGATCAGAATGATCAGATTCAGAGGATCTGACAGATAGTAGGTAAATACCGTGGTGAAATCATAACCGGAGCCGGCGGTAAGGCTGTAGGACAGGCTGCTTCCGTTATGGACCCGGTCATATAATTCGTAATAATACGTGAGATGCCTGGTCATGCCGCCGGAGGTCATAACATCCTTTCCACCGAAGGGTGCAAAGGAACCGGCCAGCATTCCCAGAAGGACTGCGATCACCGGGATCAGAAATGCCAGGATCCGAAGAGTACGGACCGGATCGGATTTTCTTCCGATCGATCTTACGGCAGCGGATTCCTTCTTTGTTGTCGCCGGTTTTGCTGCTGCCTTCGCTTCCTGTTTGGACTTGGTCTGCTTCGCCATTTTTATGTTCCTCCAAAATGCCTTTTTGATACAAAATAACAATTTATTATATCATATTATATATGGAGATTCTATCTTTTTTCTTTCACTTCGGGACCCGGGGCGGGGCTGTGGAAATCCTTTTCATTCGACGGATAGTATGTTATAATCTTATGGATTGGGTAGACATGTATCTGAAGGAAAGGAACGAGGATCCGTGAAACAGTCTAATGAGTCGAAGAAACGTAGCATTTCCCGTACAACAGCAGGCGTTCTGGCGGTTTTTGCCGGGACTGTTGGCGTGCATAAATTCTATATGGGTCAGTGGAAGAAGGGGATCCTGTATGTCCTGTTCTTCTGGACGGGACTTCCTTTTATCCTGAGTCTGCTGGAGGGCGCGAAGCTGCTGGGAGCAGACGGAGAGCCGGCGTAGCCGGGTCAGAAACGTAGAGAAATCCGGGGCAGAGCCGGAGCG
>CADBOW010000004.1 GCA_902796375.1 uncultured Lachnospiraceae bacterium
GATTACTATGTCAAACCGGATGAAAATGTCATAACATTTCCGGAGCAGAAACGCAATCTCGTATTCATCTATCTGGAATCCATGGAGAACACCTACGCTTCCACGGATGTGGGGGGCTCCCAGCAGCAGAATTACATTTCCGAACTGACGGAGCTTACAAAGGACAAAGATTCCATAAGCTTCTCCAATACGGAACAGCTGGGCGGAGCATCAGTCTTCGTTCCGTCCATCACCTATACCCAGGGTTCAACGGTTGCCCAGACCTCCGGAATATCACTCAATACACAGATCCTTCCTCAGGACGGCCTGGTGAAATATCCAAACATGATCCGTCTGGAGGATATCCTGCATGACAATGGCTACAACCAGATCTATATTCAGGGATCCAACGGAGAATTCTCCATGTATGACGAATACGTGGCCAGATATGATGACAGTAAGCTTTATGACAGGATTGCCCTGGCAGATCAGGGATATACCTCTGAAGATGCAGATTATATCTGGAAATGGGGAATTGAGGACCGAAAACTGTTCGATGTTACAAAGGAACTGATCACAGAAGCCTCCAAGAAGGAGAAACCCTTCTTTGTAACCATGTATACAATGGACACCCACTCCTCGGAGAGTGGCCACCGTTGTCCTCTGTGTGATAAAAATATCGGAAATGATTATCTTGCTTCTGTGGATTGTACATCCGCACAGACACTTGAATTCATAAATTGGATGAAGCAGCAGCCGTTTTATGAGAATACAACCATCATTCTGGTGGGGGATCATCTGGGAAATAAGAAAACCACAAGGGTTGATATCGATGATTCCTACGTGAGGACCACCTATAACTGCTTCATCAATGCCGTAAAGGAGCCGGTGAATACGAAGAACCGTCTGTTCTCCTCTCTGGATATGTTCCCTTCGACTCTTTCAGCCATTGGCGTCACGATCCGGGGAGATCGTCTGGGACTGGGAACCGACCTTTTCTCAGATACCGAAACCCTGTGTGAGGCTATGGGTGAGAAGGAATACCGAAAGCAGCTGGAACAGAGCAGCGATTATTATGACACCGTATTCTCTCCGAAGTAACATTTCCCCGCCACAGGCGGGGGATGAACAGGATCAGTATTCCGGGTTGATCCATGCATAGCGATAATGGTCTCTGAAGCTTCCGTTAATCAGAATGCTTCCATACTCCATCCCCTCATATACAAATCCCAACCGTTCAAGAATATGAACGGATTTTTTATTATCCGTCATGACCCTTGATTCAATCCTGTGAATACGGGCGAACTGCAGCACCTGCTGTATGGCCGCCTTACAGGCTTCGGTGCAATAGCCATGTCCCTGAAGGGCTTCATGGAGATTGTATCCGAATATGGTACTTGCATAAGGCTCCTTCCGGATCCGGGCAAAGCTGATGGAACCGATGATCGTATCCGGATCCTCCTTCCGGCTGAAGTAATAATATGCCGAAGCATGCCGCTCCATATTCTGCACTTCTATTTCCAGGGTCCGTCGCTGATCTTCTCTGGTATAATACTGTTCCGGCCAGACCGGTTCATGTTTTTCAAAAAACGACCTGTTATCGGAATAATACTTCAGAAGCTTCTCGTCCAACGAGAGCTCCGACGTCTGCAGGATCAACCGTTCTGTTTCAAATGTCACTGTCTTTCTCCTCCTGTCCGGTAATACTGTCCGGAGATGCATCTGCTCCATGGTAAACCAGACCCAGCATGGTAATATCGTCAAACTGATCCGCATCTCCCACGAAATCGGCTATATCCTTTCGGACTGCTGGAAGCGTATCTGCGATTGAAGCATCCTTCAGTGTGTTGATTATCTTTGAAAGACGCTCTATTCCATACTGCTCTTCCTTCGCATCGATTGCTTCCGGAATCCCGTCCGTATATACGAACAGTCTGTCACCCGGATTCATCTGCAGTTCATATTCAGTATATTTTCTATGCTCCAGTGCAGCCAGCGCAAGGCCATGTCTGTCCATGTAATACTCATAGTCTCCTCCGGCATGCATAATGAGCGGATATTCATGTCCTGCATTGGCGCACGCCATTTTTCCCGTAGTCAGATCAAGAATTCCGATCCATACGGTCACAAACATTTCGGCTTCATTTCCTTCACAGAGCATATCATTGGCACGGGAGAGGATCTGAGCAGGCGCCAGACCGGATTCTGCCATTCCGCGGATGGTGGTTTTGGCCCGCATCATAAACAAAGCCGCAGGAATTCCCTTACCGGATACATCCGCGATCACAAGCGTGATCCGGTTCTGATCGAGGAAGAAGAAATCATAGAAATCCCCACCCACTTCTTTGGCGGGATCCATGGACGCAAAGATCTCAAAATCCCTGCGTGGGAAAGTAAAATTGTTCGACAGAGCGGAGGCCTGTATGGTGCGGGCAAATTCCAGCTCCTGCTCAAAGCGCTTCTCCGCTGCATCGATATAGCCCTTCAGCACTTCTACCGTCTGATTGATGTCATCGGACAGAGATGCAAATTCCGATGAGTTCCGGACACTGACCACCTCATTCAGGTTTCCCTGTGTGATCCGTCCCAGAGACTCATTGACCAGATCCAGATTATTTACCACAATGCCCTGTACCAGCATGGAGATCAACACATAGATCACGGCAAACAGGATTATGGCAGAGAATACGGACTCATAGGTCTGGGCATCCCGGTCGGAATAAACCTCCTTCATGGGAAGCGTTGTCATAAGTGTCAGCCCGTCGTCCCAGACTTCATAACGGCACAGGGAATCATAGCCGAAATAATTCGCCTGATAAACTTCCTTCGGCTGTTTTGCATCCATAAGCTCTTTGTCATTGGATGCCAGAGATATGCCTTCATGATCACCGCCTATGATCTTTCCGTCCTTCCCGATGATATCATAGGTTCCGTTGATTCCTACATGGAAGAAGGACAGCGACTCGCTTAGATCCGGCATCTCCTTGTTGATAACATTAAACCTGTCTTCCAGTTCCTGAAGCTTCACATGTGTCATATGAATATCTTCGGAAACTGCCATCAATGTATTCTCGGCATTCTGTTCGGCAGAATTTGTCTGAACGGACAGGGAAAACATCAGATTCATCAACAGAATGGAGAAAGTCACGGCAAACAGCCAGATCTGGAATTTCCTGGAGACCGGTATCTCCTCCTCTTTCCTCTTTCGGAAGGGATTCAGCCATTCACCCGAACCGATCTTCAGCGCGATGGCAGATGCGGCCATACCGATCCCGGTGAATATGATCATCGGAGGTGAACAGGTCTTAACCACATAAAATGCCATGTTCATGTCATTTCTATGGGTTATGAATACCACATACATGTGGAAGACCTCCATTACGGCTCCCATAAAGAACGCATAGGTGGCGGAGGGCTTTTTATGCCTGAACAGAAAGATCCTCACTGCGGCAGCGACAAAACCCGCCAGGCAAGTGGAAACACTGCACGCGATCCGGGTATAGCTGCCAACGCCCCAGTAGGTTCCGGCGATAAAACGCTCGATTCCTCCGATCAGGCCGGCAATGATACCGGATATGGGATCAAAGAACAGACCTGCCGACAGCGGACCCATATCCCGAACATTCAGCATCATATCGCTGTAATCTATCCCGAAATGGGTCGACAGTATCGCACACATGCCATAGATCAGACCGATCAGAAGCTTGCCCGGTACTTTGATCTTCTTACCCTTTGTGATCTTCCAGATCAACGCGGTGAGAATAACATATAACCCCGTTACCAGCGACATTCGCAGTATCATATTAAACATAGTACTCTCCATCGTATCATATAGAACTATCGTGATATTTCACTATTGTGACTGTCAATTTACATATCCGCCAATTCGATCACGGACTACCGGTGATCAATTCCTCCGATTCATAGATCAGCTCTCCCAGGATCCTGATCAGATGGTCTGCTTCCACAGGCTTGTTCAGATGTGCATTCATCCCGGCCTGTATGGATCGCTGAACATCCTCGTCAAATGCATTGGCTGTGAGTGCTATAATGGGGATTCTCTTTGCATCCTCTCTGTCCAGGGCCCGGATCTGCCGTGTTGCTTCCAGCCCGTCCATTTCCGGCATGCGTACATCCATCAGGATGGCTGAATAGACACCTGCAGTACTATCCTTAAAAAGATCCACAGCGACCCTTCCGTTCTCGGCATGATCCGCCTTCACATTCTCCATCTCCAGCATATCCATCAGGATTTCTGCATTCAGCTCCACATCTTCCGCCAGAAGGATACGACGTCCTGTCAGCCTGGCCCTCTTCTTCTCCTTGAAGATCGCCAGGTGACACTGACGGGCGATCCGTTCCAGATGCTCTATGATATTTGATGCAAACAGCGGCTTCATCAGGAAGGTTTCCACGCCAACGCGGTTTGCGTCCTCCCGGATATCTTCCCAGCTGTATGCCGTCATAGCTACAATGATACATTCAGCCCCATAGAGTTTAATGATTTCCGCCGATGCTTCCGAGCCGCTCATTCCCGGCATATTCCAGTCCATCAGGACCATATTGTATGGCTGCTTTCTGCTATGCTGCACTTCCATTCGGCTGAGGGCCTCCTGTCCGCTTGTGCAGGCATCCGTATGGATCCCCACCTCTTCCAGCACCATTCTGGCGTGTTCTGCCTCAACGGGGTTATCATCAACCACCAGCACTTTCATAGCCTGTGGATCGATCTCTCCGGAATGCTCTGTATCCTTTCTTTCACCTCTGCGAAGTGTCAGTATCACGGTAAACATGGTACCGACTCCTTTCTCAGAGTCCACAAGTATGGTGCCGTTCATCAATTCCACGATACTCTTCGTGATGGCCATACCCAGTCCGCTGCTTCCGTACTTTGATCTGGAAGCGGCATTCTCCTGAGAGAAGGCATCAAAGATTCTGGGCAGATATTCTCTGTCCATGCCGATACCGGTATCCTGAATGCGGAACAGAAGTGTCGCCTGGTCCTCATACTCTGCGGTCCTTTCCACCGTCAGGGTGACATTACCGGGCTCATCAGTGAACTTGATGGCATTTGAAAGGATGTTAAGCAATACCTCCTTCAGCTTCATTTCGTCGCCGATGTAGGTATCATCTGCTCCGCCCTGCACCCGGCATTCATAATGAAGGCCCTTGTCGTTACACTGTGACATGACCAGTGTATTGATCTGTTCCAGTAGACTGCCCAAAGCAAATTCATTTTTATGGAGAATGACCCGTCCGGATTCAATCCGGCTTATATCCAGAATATCATTGATCAGGGATCGAAGATGCTGTGCACTGGCACCGATCTTCTCAAGGTATTCCCGGGTTTCGGTATCCGGATTTTTCCTCAGAGCCAGTGTGTTCAGTCCGATGATGGAATTGATGGGGGTACGGATCTCATGACTCATACCGCTGAGGAATGTGGACTTTGCTTTATTTGCCGCCTCAGCAGATGAAAGGGCATCCGACAGCGCCTCACTTTTGGCCATAGCCTCGCGCATCTCCGCATCTACGTCCGTAAAACCTATGATAATATGCTTTTCATCATTTTCCATACGGGAGATCTTCATGCTGATATAGATCGGTTTATTTCGGTTCATCATGCGAAAGGTCATGATAAAAGTATCCTTCCGACCGAGTGTTTTCATCAGCTTCTTACGATTCATGGCCTGTAAAAATGAATCTCTGTCCTCTTCATAAACCTTTTCACTGAGTTCCAGTTTGCAGTCACTGAAGAAATGCCACCCCCTGCGGATTTCGGAGAGCGAGCTGCCTCCTTCTGCCTTACGGTACTCCGTGAACTCTTCCGTATCCGTATTGACATAGAACATTTCTGTATAATCCCGGGCCAGTGTCTGAGCAATATGGGTAAACATCAGCCCGGTAGAAACGGCACTTTCATAGGCCTCCTTCGTCTGTGCCTGCTCATGCTGGATCTGAATCAGATCCGTAATATCCTGGCACATGCCCAGGATGCAGAGTCTGCCCGCGGTATCCGTATATTTTAACTTCGTGGTCTGGAGCTGCCGCGGATTCCCTGCCGCATCCGGAACTTCCTCATAGAATACATACGGTGTACTTAGGGAAAGGGCGATCCTGTCATCCTCCACAAAATGAGCAGCTGTGTCAGCATCAAATATCTCTGCATCCGTGAGCCCGGCCACCTCCTCCGGCGATGCCTTATGAGCATATTCGGCAAATGCCTGATTACAGGCCAGAAACCTTCCGGTCTTCGCATCCTTTGTGAATGTCATACCCGGCATATTATTCAACAGTGACAGGAACCGGTCCTTCAGCTCCATGAGCTTCTCCGCTTCCTTCTGTTCTCTCCTGTACTCCTCTTTCTCATCGTTGATCACGAAGGCATGCAGCAGACAGGTCCCCAGCATGTACGCAATGGAATAAAGCGGGAGCAGCGGAAACCAAAGCTGGATGAACAGACAGAGGGCCATAATGAGCCCGAAGAAACCCAGGATGCGATAACGTGTACTGTTTCTGCTGCGGATCCCCAAACGAAACATACCAGCAAAGGAATGCAGTGAGATGGTGATCAGAAAGAGGATCTGGCAGGCCAGCAGCACATAGCGTAACGGAAGCGCCTGGTAAACCGTCTTCTTATCTACGGTAAAAAGCACGGGTGTGAAAATGTTGATAATGGCCAGACCTGCAGTAAGACCTGCGATGAAGCGGCCGGTTATCACCAGAAATCGTCCGAAGCCGTTATTTTCTTGCAGATAGGCAACCGTATACTCTGCCCAGAAGGAAATCCCTACTGCCATGGCAATGAAATATATGATCGTATCGGAAAAGAGCGCTTTCGACAGCTTCTGATCCTCCAGGATGCCCCAGAGCACATCCGTGACATAGTATGCAAGAACTGCAAACAGGAATCTCCTGTACACGTTCCACGCGGGTTTGTCATAAATCCGTGAATCGTGCAGGACATCCCAGTTCACAATGAACAATATCAGGATTGCCAGAAAACCGATTGCAGAATAATACATATTCCTCTATCCCCTCAGCTTCATTTCTGTTTTCTTGCTTTCAGCTGGCTCTTATTCTCATACATTCTCTGATCCGCCCGTTCATACACCTGAGCAACCTTTTCATCCTGTTTATATCTTGACATGCCCAGCGCAATGACGATTCCGCCATGTTCCACAGCATCATCATTATGGTCATTCATCTGCTGTACCAGCTCATCCAAACGCGCATAATCATCTCCCTGGGAAAGAACCGCAAATTCGTCCCCGCCCACGCGGAATACGGGGCTGCGTTTAAAGGTGGTACAGATGATCCTGCAGGCATCCCGGAGATACTGATCCCCTGCCTTATGTCCTTCAGTATCATTCACCTTCTTCAGGTCATTGACATCCAGCAGTACTATGCCGAATTCAGGAGCCCGGTCCATCTCGATCTGAGCATTCAGCCGCTCTTCATATACCCGATAGGCATTCCTGTTCTTTACCCCCGTCAGGGCATCGATATTTGCCTCGATCCGAGCCTGGGCCAGGCGTCTGCCGTATTCCTCCTCCTGACGTACCTGTGCATCAATATCATTAACTCCGACGATCAGGCGCTTTCCTGCCTGCTCCTCCACGACAGCAGCCTTTAACTGTACATATCGTGGTTCGCCATCCGTCATAAGACGATAGCTGAGTGTGAAGATGCCGTTATTCTCAATCTCTTCCATGGCATTTTCCATGGTAAGTGCGGTAAATACTCTGTTCTGATCCTCAGAATATACGATACGTATAATACTCTCCCGGAAGACAGAGAAGAAATTCTCTCCTTCCTTGGGCAGGGTGATGGCATCAAAGCTCGCCGATGAACTGTATTCCCGATACCTTCCGCTTTCCGGAGCTACTACGTATATACATAAAAAGTCTCCTGCCAGTGCACTGACTCTGTCGTATGCGATCTGTTCCTCCTCCATCCTCTGTGCCACCTGACGATGCTTCATCTCTTCATCCACATCCGTGATACTCAGGATCAGGAAGCGCTCATCATCCAGCATTCGGGTTACTCTCATGCTGATATACATCGGATTCTGATCCAGTACGATCCAGAAGGTCATCATGAATATATGCTCCTGATCCAGGGCTGCCTCCAGCGTCCTTCGATCCATGGCCCGGACCACTTCATCCAGGTCCTCTGAATAGACATACTGCTCTGCCACATCCAGGCATTCCTCGAAGAAATGCCATCCCCGTCTGGCCTCGGTAAGACTGCCATCCTCATCATTCGTTCTGTACTCGATGAATTCTTCGGTATTGATATCGATGTAGTACAGATCCATGTATCCGTTTGCAAGAGCCTGGGCGATATGGGTAAAGATAATACCGTCATGCCGTGCCTTTTCATAGGATTCCTTTGTAGCAGCCTTCTCTCTGGAAATACGCAGAGTGTCCGATGCATCCTGAAGGATTCCCAAAACACAGAGCCGACCGTTGCCGTCCGTATACTTCAGCCTCGTAGCTCTGACCTTTCGCTGATCTCCGCGATTATCCTGAATCGTATCGTAGTAGATCAGGGGTTCCTCCATGGAAAGAACAGTCTTATCATCCTCCATAAAGCGGTTGGCCATAGTTTCATCGAAAAGATCGGCAGTCGTAAGTCCGACCACCTCGGAAGGATCCTTCTTCTTAGCATAGTCAGCAAAAGCCTGATTGCAGGCAAGATACTCCCCGGTGTTAGCATCCTTGGTAAAATACAAGCCAGGCATATTGTCCAGAAGTGAGGAAACAGTCTGCTGCAGTTCGGCTACCTGCGCCGCTTCCTCCAGCATCCGGCGCTGTTTTCCGGCCAGACGTTCTGCCCGGAGCTTCTGTCCCAGCAGGAACAGGATCACAGCAAAAAGCACCGTCAGCACAGCCAGGATCATAAGCCAGTTGTCCTTCAGGAACTGCAGGAAGGTGGTTTTACGCTCCGAATACATATAGGAAGCCAGTCCAGCATCCATTTCCCCGGCCTCGATGGTAAGGGCTGCCTTATTCATAAGGAAATATATTTCCGGATCCGTCTTACGCACCGCGAAGGAGAAATTCAGGGATTCTCCAGTAGGAACCGTATACAGTTTCAGTTTATTCAGCGTATCCTCCTCAGAGGGGATCCTGTAATTGCTGACAAGAACACAATCCGCTTCCCCGTTTGAAACCGCATCATAGCAGGCCGGAAGTCCCTGATAGGTGATCCTTTTGGTTTCAGGATAGTATTCCATGATGAAGCTTTCGATATTATACATATTTGCATTCACTGCAAATGTAAGTTTTGTATCCTCGGAAAGGTCCTCATGATCCGAAACCCGCATGATGGCATTCATTTCCGTCTTCATGGCCGGATTAGTCAGACGAAGCCCTCTCTGATCCGCATCGTAGGTACTCAGATAAACCGGAAAGACACAGTCAACCTCTCCGGCAGTCAGCCCATCC
>CADBOW010000005.1 GCA_902796375.1 uncultured Lachnospiraceae bacterium
AATACCCTTGATTACCCGAGCTTTATCACCCAAAAACAGCCCCTGCATACGCAGGAGCCGCTCTTGTTTGTATAGCTATAAATATATCGGATTCTATTATTTTACAGACGTATATTCCTTCATCACCTTGTGAAGTGCTTCCGGATCAAGTGCCGTTGCGATCATGATATCTTCCTCGGACTTTCCGGCCTCCAGCATACGAAAAACCGTAGCCCTTTGTTCCTTGGCCACGCCCAGGGCTTCTCCTTCTGCTCTTCCTTCTGCTCTTCCTTCTGCTCTTCCCTCTTCTCTGCCTTCCAATCTTCCCTCTTCCTTGCCTTCTCTTTTTCCGACATTCCTCATGTCGTTCATCATCATTTCATATGTCATGATAGGTTTCCTCCATTTCTCGTCGGTTCGAACTTCCGACACAACGGAATCTATATGAATTTAACCTTAATCGACCCGCTGGTCACCTTTACATTCAGTTCCCTGTCACCGTTCCTGGAATTCGTCAGGTTGTTCACCCCAGTTTTCGTTCCGGCCTGGATGGAATAATCATTCTCATTCCCGATGATCGATCCTTTGACTGAACCGCTGGTGGATTTCAGGTTGATATTTCCGGCCGCTTTCAGGGACTCAAAATGAATGCCTCCGGATGTATTCCCTGCATGAAAGGATCCTTCTGTCTGAAGCCCATTCACATGGATCAAACCGGACTTATCTGTGATGCTGACATCCCCGGACGCCTTTACCTCAGCCAGTTTTATCGTACCGGTTTTATTGTCGACAGTTACAGAGCCATCAGATAATACATTGGACACTTTGATAGAACCGGAGGTGCATCCGATCGTCAAATTATCTGTATGGAGATCGGTCACCTCGATCTTGCCGCTCACGCATTTCAGATTCATCGAACCGGTGAAGTCCCGCGGAACAACCACTTCGATGGTTGTATCCTTGAATGTATAGTGTATTCCGCTCAGGATGCCGCTGCTCCCGCCGAAAGCCAGCGTCAGCTTCCCATCCGCCTCAGTGCACACATATTCATACTTTCCGGGATTCTCCCAGTAGGAAATCCGAACATTTCTCACATCCCCGCCGGTTATGCGGATCCCATCTGTCCTGGAATCGATCAGCAGCTGGTCGATCCTTTCCCTGCATTCATATTCACGCTTCTCATACCTTGACTCCATCTCTCCGGTCATCCTCCTCTCTCAAAACGTGCTGTTAACTACTTGCCGGCATGCTGTGCCCACACCCTGCTGCAGCATCCGCCTGGCTCATTACTGGCGGCTATAAACAGTTGCGAAACCACTAAAAGTCCGGCTATTATACATTCAATAGTGCCGCTCTATTCTCATCCCTTAAATCTGCAACTAAAATGTAGAAGTAGCACTATTGACTTAGCAATAGCAGGAAGGGATAGTAAATTGAAAGATAATACCAAAGACAATTTCAAGGCCGAGATGGGACAGCGCATCAAAATATCCAGAGAAAAAACCGGATTGACACAGGAGAAGCTTGCGGAGCATATCGGCAAAACCACACAGTATATTTCGGATCTGGAGCGGGGTAAAGTGGGAACAGCGCTTCCGACCTTTCGAAACATCTGCAGCACTTTACAGGCTTCCAGTGACTACCTCCTGTTTGGTTCAAACGATGCTACTGATCTTACACATATCAATAACAAGCTTTCCACTCTGACTCCTGAAGAGCTTGACCTTGTGGAACGCAGCATCGATCTGTTTCTGATCACCGTACGATATAAGAAGATCAGTGAATAACACCGATTGAAAATTCGGATCCATATCTGCTAAGGACCCTTTCATCTATGTCTTACCACTTCAAATCTCTGCAGCTTCACTTTTTCTCTCGGGCCGATGCCTGCCTTGCGCCTGGCAATATCTATCTGGTCTTCCACCGTATCCACGCCTTCCAGATCCGGGAGCAGGAGTCCGCGGCGTCCGCCACTGCTTACGATCACGCCATACCGCTTCACATCCAGCTGGTCCGGCGAATCGATATTCTCCGGTTCTCCCAGTACATCCACATTAATCTCCAGCAGCGTCAGTTCCTCAGGACGAATGGGTTCAAATCTCGGGTCCCGCGTTGAGGCACTGATGGCATTCTGTATGATCTCTTCTGCCACCGAATCCTCTGTGGGAAGGATCGTTCCGATACAACCCCGAAGCCGGCCTTCCTTGTGGATCGATACGAAGGCTCCCGCCCGTCGGCTGTACATTTCCGGGGGAAGATCCTCCGGCAGACCGATCACCTCACGTCGCAGGATATAGCTTTCCAGAGACTTTCTGGCCAATCGGACGTATGCATCCGACTGATCTGCCAGAGCTTCCGCCTTCTCCTCCTGCTCCCGGAGATATGCCTCCCGAAAATGTCTCTCCGGATCCGGATCTCCCGGATAGAAGGAGCAGATGCCGTATCCCACGCCGGTTACATCCTGATGGGAGTAAACCCTGGTGCTGACGGATACTCCGTCCAGCGCTCCCGCCATCATCACAAAGGAACGGTGGCCGCATTCCGCAGCCCTGTCGCAGAAATCATCATCAAACCGGAGCATTTCATCAAATGCACCTCTTCCCGCCACATCCATGATCCGCCGATCATACTCCGGACCCTCCGGAGCGTAGCCGTAGGGGCCGTAATCCTGCAGCTTGTGGGACAGGTCTCCACTGGCCACATAGACCACGCGCCGTCCCGCTTCCTCCACCGCCTGTCGGATCATTTCCCCCAGACGATAATGATCCGCAAGGCTGAGTCCCGAAAGCCCGATCCGGATCATTTTAAATCCCGTGTATTTTTTCAGGATATAATAGAGGGGAACCATGGTGCCATGATCCAGTGCGGGCTTTCTCTCACCCATGGTGCCGGCAGGGAAGTCCGCCTCCTCTGCCAGCTTGCAGATCCTCTCACGGAGAGACACATCATACTTCACATCAAAGTCCACCTGTCTCGCACCGAAATCCCCAAAATTACCCCTGGCACCGTAGCCGGGCGAAATATGGAAATAGTCCGAATACATGGTTGCATGGGGACTGGAAATGATGATGGTCTCCGGCCTTGCCTTGGCGATCTCCTCCGCAACGGCCAGATAGGAATCGATGGTCTCCCGAACCTCCTCTTCCCGCCCCTGTCCCACGGCGGGAATGATGAGCGGCGGATGCGGAACCATAAATGCAGCTACAATCGACATATATACCTTCCTCCCTGAAAACTAGTATAGCTGTCGCAAAATAACCGGACGAATGCGCCGAACGCTTGCCCGAGAGTGCGCCTCAAAAAACGTAGGCGTAGCGGACT
>CADBOW010000006.1 GCA_902796375.1 uncultured Lachnospiraceae bacterium
ACATCTGGCACATCAGCCATGAAGGCCTGGAGCTGGAGTCTCCCGCAAATGAGCCGAACTACAAGGATCTTCTGGTTCTGGGCGTTTCTCCCGAGGAAGCACCGGATGAGGGCGAATATGTGGAAATGACCTTCGAGGCCGGCGTTCCGAAGTCCGTAAACGGCAAGGAGATGAAGGTGTCCGATATCATCCGCGAGCTGAACCGCCTGGGCGGAAAGCACGGCGTGGGCATCATCGATATCGTGGAGAACCGTGTTGTAGGTATGAAGTCCCGCGGTGTATATGAGACACCGGGCGGTACCATCCTCATGGAAGCACATAAGCAGCTGGAGGAGCTGGTGCTTGACCGCGACACACTGGATTTCAAGCGTCATATCGGCGTAAAGTTTGCTGATCTTGTATACGAAGGAAAATGGTTCTGCCCGCTGCGTGAGTCTCTGCAGGCCTTTGTGGAGAAGACCGACGAGCGTGTAACCGGTACCGTAAAGTTCAAGCTGTACAAGGGTAACATCATCAAGGCAGGAACCACCTCACCGTACACCCTGTACTCTGAGTCCCTGGCAAGCTTCACCACCGGTGATCTGTATGATCATAAGGATGCAAGCGGATTCATCAACCTGTTCGGACTTTCCATGAAGGTTCGCGCAATGTTGGATCAGGAGAGGGAATCCAAGTAAAGAAGCCTTCCATCACAAACTGTCCGTTGCCGGTTCATTAACCGCAACGGCTTCCAATCGAAAAGAACCGGGAATCGAATCCCGGTTCTTTTTGTATCTATCCTTTTTGTATCTGTCTTGTGTCTATCCGATCTTAGTAGAATGCGTGTGTTCCGATGATCGTATAGTTCCCGATCTTCTCCAGATTCAGGTTCTTGTACGGACGGAAGTACTTGCATCCACCGATGTTATTCTCGCCGTTCAGTGCTGCCTGTGCAGCCTTCAGACAGGATGCGGAGCCTCCGGTCTTAAGTGCATTCGGGAAGGTGCTCATCTTGCATCCGGTAAACTGATACGGAGCATAGATCACATCCGCAAGTGTCTTTCCGTATCCGCCGTTTCTCAGACGGTTCAGAACTACATTTGCCACAGCCAGCTGACCTTCATAGGGCTCAGCACCAGCCTCACAATATGTGATGGCTGCCAGCAGATACAGGTCCGAAGCATCTGCATCGATGGGTGATTCCTGTGTGGTGGTCTGTGCTGTCTGCTTGTCAGCAGCCTTCTCGGTCTCCTTCTTGGATTCCTCTTCTGCCTTCTTCGCTTCCTCAGCCGCTTCAGCCTTCTTGGCCTCTTCCTCTGCAGCCTTCAGCTCAGCCTGAGCCTTCTCAAGCTCCTTTTCTCTCTCTTCAACCGCCTTGCGACGATCCTCTTCTTCCTTTGCCTCTTCAGCCTTTCTGGCTTCTTCCTCGGCACGATCCGTGATCTGCTTCATAACAGCCTGCGCTGCATGAATCTTCTCAATACTGATCGCATTGATATAATCCTCTTCCACAGAAACAAGGTCTGCGGAAATGTATCCATAAGTACCGTCTGCCAGTCGAACATTGAACCAGCCGTTGTCAGTGGAGTCTTCGCATGCGATCAGTGTTTCTCCCTGATCTGCCAGATAGAGGATCTCAGCTTCCGGATCTGCGTCCTTACGAACGCACACCTGACTCTCCAGCGTCGTAGCGATATAACCCTTATACTCCTCAGCCTTTTCCGTTGCTTCCGCATCTGTCAGGATCAGCTCCGTAGCTACATATCCTGTTACATCTCCGGACTCGATCTTGGTCCATGTCTTTCCTGCTTCCGTTACCTTGCCGGTGGCACCGCGGTACAGACATCCGACTACCTCGCCCTGCTCGGATGCGATGGAACGGATATTTACGGTATCGATGGTGCAAAGGAATTTGCCCGTCATGTCATACCGTGTATTGGTCAGTACGGTCTCCTGCTTTGCGGTCACCTCAACCTTCTGCTCATCCGTGATCAGCTGATCCAGCTTGTCCACATCCACATCTACGATCATACTCGGCTCTGCCACCGAAAGTCTGGAAACGGTTTCGGTCTCAACCTTCTTCGCTTCCTTGTTCTCCTCGGAACCGGAGGAGATCAGGCTGTATCCAACAACACCGATGGAAACGATCGTAGCCAGGATCATAACAAAAAGCGCATTTCTCACAAAATATCGTCCGGAAAAAACGTATCTCTTTAAATTGTACTTAAAACGATTCATCTTCAACTTATTCCTTCTGCTCATTATTACTATTTCCTTACGATTATTTCGAAAAGTCTCCTTTTGTTACGAATTTGTTACAGAGATATCTTAGCATTTTGTAACATCCATGTCAAGATGATACAGCACAATCATTCGCGAAACGGGCCCCCTTCTTTTGTGAAAAATGCACTAAAAATAGGCGAAAGGATCAACTTCCGCCCATTAGATATTATGTAAAGTGCTACCTTTGGTCCACGTATTCGAAGTATCCGTCCACCCCGTCAGCCATCCCTTCTGCCAGCTTTTCCTGGTATTCGGGATCAGAAAGCTTTGCATCATCCTCCTTATTGGAAAGGAACCCCAGCTGGAGTACCGCAGCCGGTTTTTTGCAGTAATTGAGGAATACCATCTGATCGGTCTGATAGATTCCCAGCCGGAGTGTGCCCGTGGCCGAACAGGTATTGGTGATCAGCATATTGGACAGATAGAAGCTGTCCTGATACTGTGCTGATGTATTGGGATTCTTCGAGGATGCGATCAGACTGTAAATTCCCTTCGTCTTCGGCTCCGATGAACCCGACGCCGTGATCCGGATCATGATCTCCGCATTGCTCTGATTTCCGGCAATGGCCCGTTCGGAATTACTGATGCTGGTTGTACCGGATTCTCTGGACAGGATCACGGTATAGCCTCTCAGCTCCAGTTCATGCTTCAGACGGTCTGCCACGGAAAGCGTGATATCATACTCAAAGCTTCCGGTGGCTGTTCCCACGGATGCCCGGGCCATCCGGGCCTTTCCCTGTGTCTCCGGGTCTCCCCCCGGAACGATGGCTTCCTTATTCTGATCCGCATAGATCTGCTTGGCAGGATCGATGAATACCACATGATCATTTTTTTGGGTTTTTTTATCCTCTACCCACTGAACCGTGGTCTTCTTAACATTTTCCGATTTCACATAAAGCGTGGTATCATTCAGGCGGATCCTGGTCCATTCCTTCAGCACGCCGGTGCGCATCAGATCCACACCGGGTTTTAATGTGGAGTAAACCTCCGACGTCTCATCCGGCATGCGGTAGATCACCGTATCCGGCCGGACCGTCTGAACGTAATCACTCACATTTTCAAAACCGGCTGTGATATCTACTTCCTCCGTGGTTACCTCCTCGGTCTTCTTACTGCCGCAGGCAGTGACCAGAAGCATAAGAAGGGACAGAAGAATCAGACTGTATATCATTTTTCGTTTTGATTTCATCCTGCAGCCTCCTTTCTTCCGGGGTAACTACAGAAGCAGCATCGCATCTCCGAAGGAGAAGAATCTGTATCTCTCCTCAACCGCGGTTTTGTAAGCCTCCAGAACATGCTCCCTGTCATAGAAGGCCGAAACCAGCATGATCAGCGTGGATTCCGGCAGATGGAAATTCGTGATCAGGGAATCCACTACCCGAAAGCGATATCCGGGATAGATGAAAATGTCGGTCCATCCGCTGCACGCCTGCAGAGGCCGGAAATCCGTGTTCTCCCCGGAGTTCTCCGTCTCCTGAAGCTTTGCGACGCTTTCCAGGGTGCGTGTGCTTGTGGTTCCGACGGAGATCACCCGTCCCCCCTCCGCCTTCGTACGATTGATCAGTTCAGCCGCTTCCTCCGACAGTTCGAAGTACTCGCTGTGCATATGATGTTCTTCTATGGTCTCCACCTTCACCGGCCGGAAGGTTCCCAGACCCACATGAAGTGTGAGCCTTGCGATCCGAATGCCCTTCGTCTCCAGCTCCTCAAGAAGCTCCGGTGTAAAATGCAGTCCTGCCGTAGGCGCTGCCGCCGAGCCCTCATGTGTGGCATATACCGTCTGGTAACGGTCCCGGTCCTGAAGCTTGTGGGTAATATACGGCGGGAGGGGCATTTCCCCCAGACGATCCAGAAGCTCCTCCCAGATTCCCTCATAGGAGAAACGGATCATCCGGTTGCCGCCCTCTGTCACGCTCTCGATGGTCCCCGTCAGCAGCCCGTCACCAAAGGATACCTCTGCTCCGGGCCGGAGCTTCTTTCCGGGGCGGACCAGTGCCTCCCAGACATTATCTCCGTGATTCCTCAGCAGCAGAACCTCGATGGCCGCACCTGTATCCGGCTTCACGCCCAGCAGCCGGGCGGGGATCACCTTCGTATCATTGACCACCAGGCAGTCTCCGGGATTCAGGTATTCTCCGATATCCCGGAAATGTCTGTGTTCGATTGTATGATCTTTCCGATCCAGCACCATCAGCCGGGAATCGCTGCGTCGCTCCAGGGGATCCTGTGCGATCAGCTCCGGCGGCAGGCTGTAATTGAAATCCGATACCTTCATCTGCTCTCTACGCTCTCAGTGTAATATCTTTCTCACCCAATGCCTTCAGCATCTTATCGATGATCTCGTTGACCTCCGTATCCGCAAGCGTCCTGTCACTGGCACGGAACAGCAGGCTGTACGCCAGCGACTTCTTGCCCTCGCCCAGCTGCTCGCCTTCATAGACATCGAACAGGGTGATGGATTCAAGCAGAGAGCCGCCGCATTTGCGGAGAACCTTCTCCACATCTCCGGCCAGAACCGACTTGTCGCAGACCAGAGCCAGGTCGCGGGAGGAACCGGGAAATCTTGCGATACCGGTATACTTCACCTCTTCCTTCGCCAGCATGGTCAGTGTATCCATGTCCAGTACGGCCACGTACACATCCGTCTTCATGTCATAATTCTCTACAGCCTCCGGATGTACCTGTCCGATATAGCCTACCAGCAGCTTTCCTTTCCGGATCTCCGCCTGTCTTCCCGGATGCAGGAACGGATAGGATGTAACGGGAACATACTCCACCTCGGAGCCGAAGTTCAGCTTATCCAGAAGCTCCTCCACCACGCCCTTCATGGTGAAGAAGTCTCCTTCCCCGTACATTCCCAGAGTCAGCTGCAGCTTCTCATCCGGAAGCTCGGTCAGCGGAAGGCTGTGGGGCAGATATATATTTGCCATCTCATACAGACGGACATTCTTGTTTCTCCGGTTGAAGTTCGTTGCAAGGGAGGTCAGCATTCCGGAAAGCGGCGTGGTCCGCATGATGCTGAAATCCTCGCCCAGCGGATTGCTGATTCGGATTGCCTGACGAAGAGGATGATCCTCCGGCAGAAGAAGCTTGTCAAATACCTTCGGGCTTTCGAAGGAATAGGTCATACCGCCGTAGAAACCGTTGGATTCCGCCACGGCACGTGCCACGGCACGGATCAGCTGATCTGCGGAAAGGCCGCCGATACCGGCATTGATGGTGGTCAGCGTGGACGGGATCTTGTCATAGCCGTAGAACCGTGCTACCTCTTCCGCCAGATCCGGCATGCAGTGCAGATCCTGACGATAGGTGGGGATCGTAAGCATTTCCGTATCCGGATTATAGACCAGTCCCAGTCCCTCGAAAATGTGAAGCATTTCCTCTTTAGATACGGAAAGCCCCAGCAATGTATTCATCTTATCGGGTTCAAAGGGAAGTGTCCAGGGTTCTACCGGATTCGGATATACATCCACGGAGCCCTGCAGCACCTCGCCGCAGCCCATTTCCTCGATCAGCTGGCATGCACGGTTGATGGCCTGCTCTGCCAGATTCGGATCCAGTCCCTTTTCAAATTTGCCGGCAGCGTCCGTACGAAGTCCCAGACGGCGCTCGGACTGACGGATGTTGGTTCCGTCGAAGCAGGCAGCCTCAAACAGCAGGGTGGTCATGGAATCCGTAACCATGGAGTTCTCACCGCCCATGATACCGCCGATGGCAACCTCTTTCTCACCGTCGCAGATCATCAGTACATTTTCGTCCAACTCTCTCTCGATGCCGTCCAGGGTTTTGAATCTGTCACCGTTCTTGGCACGCTTTACCACGATCTTTCTGCCTGCAATGGTATCCAGATCGAAGGCATGCATGGGCTGGCCGAATTCTTCCATAACGTAGTTTGTAATATCTACGATATTGTTGATGGCGCGGATCCCCTGGGCACGAAGCCGACGTTGCAGCCACTTGGGGGACGGAGCAATCTTCACGTTCTTTACAACTCTTGCGATATAACGCTTGCAGAGATCAGGATCCTGAATCTCCACAGAGATATAATCCTCTGTCTTCTCGCTGCTCTTCTCCTCAACCTTTACCTCCGGCGGGTAGAAGGGCAGATCAAATGTAACCGCTGCCTCCCGTGCCATACCGATGATGGAGAAGCAGTCCACACGATTGGAGGTGATCTCATATTCTACATTTGTATCGTCCAGACCCAGTGCTGCCACAGCATCATCTCCGGGCTTTACCTCTGCATCCTCGGGGAATACATAAACTCCATCCTCCGGTGCTTCGGGATACAGCTCACGGGAGGAGCCCAGCTCCTCGATGGCACACATCATACCGAAGGATTCCACGCCGCGAAGCTTGCCCTTCTTGATCCGGATCCCGTCCGGGGGAAGCTCTCCTCCGTCGTGACCGCCGGCCACCTTACCGCCGTCCAGAACCGTGGGAACCAGGTCGCCTTCCTTCACATTCGGCGCACCGGTTACGATCTGGATCGGTGCCTCGGCTCCGATATCCACCTGGCATACCACCAGCTTGTCCGCATCCGGATGACGCTCGATGGTAAGGATCTTACCTACCACGATCTTCTCCAGATTCTTATTATATACATTATGACTCTCCACATGGGAGCCGGACAGGGTGATCCTGTCGACGAACTCCTTCGGAGTCACATTCAGATCAGGTACATATGCTTTAATCCATGAAATGGGTGTATTCATTTTCTTTTCTCCTTATATTTATCTCAATCCGCTGGCTCTCTCGGATCCGGTGCCGGCGAGGCCTGACACCTGCGAACCGGAGCGATTTCGGGAAATGTACTCTAGAACTGGCTCAGGAAACGAACGTCATTCTCATACAGCAGACGCATGTCATCGATCTCATACTTCAGAAGCGCAACACGCTCCAGTCCGATACCGAATGCAAATCCGGAATATACCTCCGGATCGATGCCGCAC
The DNA here is from genome assembly GCA_902796375.1 of uncultured Lachnospiraceae bacterium. GTDB lineage: Bacteria > Bacillota > Clostridia > Lachnospirales > Lachnospiraceae > Eubacterium_Q. Next base: position 7,215 of record CADBOW010000006.1, read on the forward strand.
ATTTCCAGCACATGGGGATGTACCATACCGCAGCCCAGGATCTCGATCCATCCGGAACCCTTGCAGACGCCGCAGCCCTTGCCGCCGCATTTGAAACAGGTTACATCCACCTCTGCCGAAGGCTCGGTGAAGGGGAAATGATGGGGCCGAAGCTTGGTCTTCGTATTCGGGCCGAAGAACTGTCTGGCAAACTGATCCAATGTTCCCTTCAGATCCGCCATGGTTACATTCTTTCCGACCACCAGTCCCTCTACCTGATGGAAGGAGGGGCTGTGAGTCGCATCCACCTCATCCGAACGGAATACCCGGCCGGGAGAAATGATCTTGATGGGCAGCTTCCCCTTCTCCATGATACGAGCCTGAACGGAGGAAGTCTGTGTACGAAGGAGAATATCCTTGGTAATATAGAAGGTATCCTGCTCATCCTTCGCCGGATGATTTGCAGGAATGTTCAGAAGCTCGAAATTGTATCTGTCATACTCGATCTCCGGGCCTTCCACAACCTCATATCCCATTCCGATGAATACGCGTTCCAGATCCTCCAATGCGATCTGGTTGGGATGTCTGTGCCCCCGGATCTGCCGTTTGCCCGGAAGCGTAACATCGATGGTTTCACGCTTCAGACGCTCTGTCAGCATCGCATGCTTCAGTGACTTTTTTCTCTCCTGAAGCTTCTCCTCAAGGAAAGCCCGAACCTCATTCACCTGCTGTCCCACCTTCGGACGCTCCTCCGGCGAGAGATCCTTCATACCCTTCAGGATCTGTGTCAGCGCACCCTTCTTTCCGAGAATGGATACGCGGATCTCCTCCAGGCCCTCCTGATCACCGGCCGTTTCGATCTTCTTCTCCGCTTCAACCTTGATACTCTGTAACGTATCACTCATGTTCTTTTCCTCCTGATCTTTTACTATCTTAAATACATAAAAACCCCTCTGCCTGGTATGGCAGAGGGGCGATCATAAACCGTGGTACCACCCTCCTTCCGGCGATCTCCGCCGGCGCTTGTGGGAAGCTTAACGCGCTCTCTCTACGACAGAACCTACTGCGATCTCCGGTTCAGCTCTGTGACTCCGGTGTGAAATTTCGGTTCCTGCTGCCTGTCCGGGGTCCCAGCCCATGCCCCGGGCTCTCTGAAAGGCTTCTGCATTCACTTACTTTGCACCTTCAACGTCTTTCATCTGATTCATTTGTAATGCCTGCAGTCTCTTCCACCGCCTGCATCCATCGCATTGTAGCACAACTGCTTCCGCATGTCAAAGCTCATTTTCTGCGGATATCGGATCACCGGTCAGGGGATCAGTCCTCATCCTCCGGATCCGGGCAGAACAGAAGTGTCTCTACATCATTTTCTCCGTATGCATACAGCTGATTCCGGATATAGTCCTGAACATCATCCGGTGCCTGAAGCACGATGATCTGCAGGAAATTATCTACATAATCACACCACTTGGCACGAATCTGCAGCATATCCTGCTCCGTAGGCTCCTTTGTGATCCTGCTCCGGTCGAAGCTGATATTCTCCTTGGATGTGAGGATCTCACGAAGGCCCATGGACTTATACTGGATACCGTATGCGATCTTCTGCAGTTCCTCCGTCCGGACGAATGCGCAGTCATACATTTCTATGATCAGCGGAAGAACAGCCTTTGCCGGATCCTTGAAGTAATGACAGTAATAATACATGTCTTCCTTCTTCGTCAGAGCTTCAATATCCTGATTGTTATACCAGAGATACTCTGCCACCTTGATCTTCGGACCGTCATTTTCAAACTTCTTGGCAAATGCGGCATCTCTCTTCTTGATCTTCCTCTTACTCTTCTTCGGAACCGGATTCTCGGAAAGGAATTCCTTCATATCCGTAGCCGACTCGATCCCGGCCTCCGGATTCTTCGTAACCACCGGCTCCACAGCATTTACCGTCCGGATATTCACTGCATTTACAGGATTTACGGTGATAGTTTCGCCGGATACCTGCAGCGGACGGATCGGCTCTGCCTCTTCCTTCTCCGGCTCCGGAGCACCGAAGGCGGAGTCTGTCAGCTCATCCTTACGTTCCTCGATCTCCTGATGGAGCTGAACGTCCGTAAATGCACTGTCAAAGGATGTCTCCAGCTTCTTCTTATTCTCGGCATTCTCTTCTTCATCCAGAGCAAAGGCCTTCTCGCCAAATGCACTGTCTTCCTGCACCTCTGCAGAAGTCTGTGCCTCCGCAGCCTGCGCCTCTGCTGTATCCTGAGCATCCGATGCTTCCGGCATCTCTGCTTTTCTTCCCTTTGCACTCTTCACAGCCTCGATGATCTGAGCCGCATCGGCCACTCTTGTGGTCGCCTTCAGCACATCTTCGTCTGCTTTCTTCTCTGCCGCCTTCTGTTCTGCGGCCTTCTGATCCTCCTGCTTCTTAAGCTCTCTGTTTATCCTTGCAATGGGGATCTCATCGGTGATCTCCTGAGCTTCCTCATCATCTTTCTCGTCATCATAATCCTCTTCGGGGAGCTCCTCCGGAGATACTTCATCCAGCGGATAGATCTTCTCCGTCTCAAACTCCTTCTCCGAACGAAGCTGCTTCTGCATGGATTCCGGGATCACCTTCTTGGTTGCAGCCAATGCCTCAGCTTCTGCTTCACTGGCCTTCTTGGCCGCGATCTCAGCTTCCTCAGCAGCCTTCTCGGCCTTCTCCTTTGCCACACGGGCCTCCAGCTCGGCCGCTTTTGCCTTTGCCTGAAGCGCTGCCTCCACAACTGCGGCAACCTCATCCTTTACCTCAGGCTTCTTCATCTGGCTGTTCCGGGGGCGCATTTCACCGTCATCGGGCTCATCATCCTCATCCTCGTCTTCATCCTCGTCGTCTTCTTCCCCGGCTTCCGCTTCGTCCCCGTCATCTGATTTCTTTTCTTCTCTGTCCTTCGGATCGTCAGACTTCTTTCCGTCCTTATCCACATTTTCACGTGTTGTATAACGGCGTTCCATATATTCATTGTTTTCCTTCTTCCCCTTCGAAAGAACCTTCACCGTTACAATGATAAGTACCACAAGAAGAATAACCAGCGCTGCAAGGAGTGCAATGCTGAATATTGTTGTAGAACTCATTTTGCTGAAGTCCAAATCCATAACCTGTATCCCTTTCCCTTCTACCAAAAAAGTAAGCGTCCTCAGACACATACAAATGTAGTATACTACACTGAAGTTATAATTTCAATCAGATTCCGGACACCGCCGTTTCGGGCATTTCCCTTCCGGGCAATTCCACTATGAAAGCTTCTCGATGGCCGCCCGGATCCGGTTCAGGGATTCGTCCTTTCCCAGAAGTGCCAGCAGCTCGGTGGCTCCGCCCGGGGTGGCCTGCTTGCCGGAAAGTGCCGTACGGATCGGCCACATCACGAAACCGGTCTTATACTCATGCTCTGCCGCAAATGCCTGAAGCATGGCAAAGAGAGCGTCATTCGAGAAATCCTCTGCCTCCGTCAGAAGCGGAAGCACCTCCTTCAGCAGCTGAAGTGAATTCTCCGGATTCGTCTTCATTTTCTTATGTGTATAAAGGTCATTGCTGTACTCCGGAACCGCATCAATGAAATCCACCTGTGCCGCGATATCCGGGAAAACCTCGATCCTGGACTGCACCATGGCAGCTACCTTCTTCAGATCCACCGGAGCGCTGACCGCCTCCTGCAGATAGGGAAGGGCCATCTCATAGAAGGTATCCGGATCCATAGCCTTCATATATTCACCGTTCATCCATTTCAGCTTGGTGATATCCAGCACTGCCGGAGACTTCGACATATTATGATAATTAAATGCTTCCACCAGCTGCGGCAGGGAGAAGATCTCCTGATTATCCTCCGGACACCAGCCAAGCAGTGCAACATAGTTCACGATGGCCTCGGTGAGGAAGCCCTGCTCCAGCAGATCCTCGAAGGAGGAATGTCCGCTGCGCTTGGAAAGCTTCGCATGTGTCTCGTCCGTGATCAGCGGGCAGTGGATATACACCGGAACCTCCCAGCCGAAGGCTTCGTAGAGACGGTTGTATTTCGGAGCGCTGGACAGATACTCATTTCCGCGCACCACATGTGTGATGCCCATCAGATGGTCATCCACAACATTTGCAAAATTATAGGTGGGGAATCCGTCCGACTTGATCAGGATCATGTCATCCAGTTCTTCGTTGGGAACGGTGATCGCTCCGTAGAGCTCATCATCAAATGTGGTGGTCCCCTCCGTGGGATTGTTCTGACGGATCACAAAGGGAACTCCCGCCGCCAGCTTCTCCTCCACCTCTTCCTTGTTGAGATGCAGGCAGTGCTTGTCATAGTGGAATACCTTCTTGCCTTCGATCTCGGTCTCCAGGGATCTGAGGCGTTCCTCGTCGCAGAAGCAGTAATATGCCTCTCCCCTGTCGATCAGCTTCTTCGCATATTCCATATAGATACCGGAAGCCATCCGCTGGGACTGCACATAGGGTCCCACGCCTCCGTCCCTGTCCGGCCCCTCATCCCAGGTGAGCCCGGTCTTCTGAAGCGTTCTGTAAATGATATCGACAGCCCCCTCCATCTCTCTCTCCTGATCGGTATCCTCGATCCGAAGGATAAAATCGCCGCCCTCATGCTTCGCAATGAGATACGCATAGAGCGCAGTCCGCAGATTTCCTACATGCATCCGTCCTGTGGGACTCGGTGCAAATCTTGTTCTGACCTTTGCCATAATTCTGTCCTTTCCGGCACAGCCTGTATTCTGATGTATGCCGTACCGCTCCTCTTTTCTGTCCGCTGCAGTGCGGACACTGTTCTTACACATTGCTCCATTTTAGCACGAATCGGATTCAAATGAAACCCAAATAATTCTTTGATCCAATGAACGTTCCCGGTTATCTGTCACCCGCTCTAAAACAGGTATTTCAGCAGGTCCCCGGCGATCACACTGTATGCCCCCAGGGCTTCTCTTGCCCGGTCTCCGGCCCGGCCATGGAGGTATACTCCCAGGCGTGCCGCCTCCGAAGCCCGCATTCCCTGTGCCATCAGTCCTCCGATGACCCCGGTCAGCACATCTCCGCTGCCCCCCTTGGCCATGGCATCATTTCCGGAGGTATTCAGATATCCCGGGAGCCCCGCAGCATTTCCCTCCGTAACAAAGGTGCATGCATCCTTCAGCACGATGGTGGCCTGATATTTCGCCGCCAGCTGCTCTGTGATCCCCGTACGGTTCTTCCGAAGCCGGTGCAGCGCCTCCCGTTCCGGATGACGGCTTCTCTCCGCCAGCCGTGTCATTTCCAGCATATGGGGCGTTAAAATGAGTGGCCGCTTCCCGGCAGTTTCTTCCAGAAGCTCCGTATGCTCCGACAGCAGATTGATGGCGTCCGCATCCGCGATCACCGGGCACGCCGCCAGCCGGAGCACCTGTTCCGTCAGGCGGAATGCCGTCTCCGACTGTCCGATGCCGGGGCCGATGATGATCACATCCCCCCAGCGAAGTGTCTCCTCCGTCAGCGGAAGGGAATCAACGCTTCCTCCGCTCTGTTCCCCGGGATACCCCGTATAACACTGCAGGATCGCTTCCGGCAGAAGCTGCTGCAGCGCAGCGCGGTTGCTTTCGTGGGTCACCACCTTCACCAGTCCGCATCCGGTCCGATATGCGGCTTCCGCCGCAAGATATGCTGCGCCGCTCATATCCACGGAGCCGGCGATCACCAGCACACGTCCGTAGCTTCCCTTATTTCCGTCCATGCTCCGGCCGGGCAGAAGCCGCCGGACATCCTCCGGCTCATAACCGGAATACAACCCGGCCGATGCCTCATAGCCTTCCGGAAGGAAGAAGCCGATCTCGGCTATGGTCACTGCCCCGCAGGCATTCTTTGCAAACCGCATTCCCACCTTTTCATATCCGAAGGTGACTGTCCGGTCTGCCCGGACCGCCGTTCCGAGGATCTCTCCGGTTTCGGAGGAAATGCCGGAGGGGATATCCACTGAGATCACTGTCATCCCGGGATCCTCTGCCCGCATTTCATTGATCCGGTCCACAGCCTCCTTCTGAACCCCCGCCACCTCACGGGTCAGACCGACTCCGAAGATCGCATCCACAACCACGCGCCAGTCTCCGTCCTCCACGTGATCCGTAAACCGGACCCCGGCCTTCTCCGCAAGCCCGATCTGCTTCCGATAGGCCTCTGACTGTCTGGCGATCCCGTTCAGGGTCCAAACCACAACGGAATATCCTCTCTGCTGCAGGATCCTGGCCGCCGCCACACCGTCTCCTCCGTTATTGCCGCCCTCGACTGCAATGAGGATCCGGTCATGGATCCGATCCCGCACCACCGCGGAAACCTCCTCCGCCACCGCAAGGGCAGCCCGTTCCATCAGTACCAGCTGTGGTACGCCTGCTTCTTCTATCGTATGGCGGTCAATCTCCGCCGCCTGCTTTCCCGTTACCAGATATCGCATATTTCATCTCCCCGGATCCCTCTTCCGGATCCCATGCTTCTACAGACTGTCCAGCAGTCCTTCCCATCCCTTCTCCTCGTAGATCCTTCTGTAATAATTCACCTCATCACGGATGATCTCATCGATCACTTCCATCCCCAGAAGCTCCACCGGAGCCTTATCATCCGTCATCACATGATCACCGCCGATATAGGAAGTAAGGCCGCTGTCCACACGCTGCATCATATAGATCAGCTCCTCATCCTTTTCCAGCGCCCGGTTCTTCCGGAACCGTTCCAGCATTCCCTTCTCCCCGGCGAACAGTTCCCGGTTGGTTGCGTTCTGAACATCCACCGTAGCCACCTCCGGGAAAACCGATGCGATGGTATCCGCCAGATAATCCGTGATCTTTGCTTCCTTCTCACCGGAAGATTCTGCATCCTCCGCGGATTCGATCCCCCGCATATTCATATTTACCACCATGACCCCGTCGGAACGCAGATGCTCCTTCACAAGAGTGAAAAATTCCGATGTGGACATCTGAAACGGGATCGTGATGTCCTGATAGGCATCCACCATGATCACATCATACTTCCCGTCTGTCGTTCCGAATTCGGAATCCTTCTTCCAGTGCTCGGAGGAAATGGAATTGAGAAACGCCCGTCCGTCATAGGTTGCCACGGGAACGGTTTCATCCAGTTCAAAATACTCATGCGCAAGATCCGTGATCTTCTCATCGATCTCCACGCCCTCGATGTTCATTTCCCCGAAATACCGTCTGCACTGGGTTGCATAGGTTCCCGTTCCCATACCAAGGATCAGCACGTCCAGCGGCCGGTCCTTCTCATAGATCCCGGCCATGTAGGGCGCAGCCATGGCATAGTCATAATACATGCCCGTCAGCTCCCGTTCCTTTCGGTATACGGACTGCACGCCAAACAGTACATTTGTGGAAAGCACCACCTGCTTATCATCCTCCGATACCTGCAGGTAGTTATAGATCGACTCATCCTCCGCCGTCAGATGCTTCTGCCAGAAGGCGAAGCTCCCGTTGTGTCCGAACACACAGCACAGGATGAACAGCACCATGGCCACCGGCACCTTCTTCACAAATACCTTGCTGCTGGCAAAATATACGATGGACAGGGCCAGCAGGATCCCGGCGAAGATCAGGAACGTGATGGACGTCCCCACCGCGGGAATGCTGATAAATGTGGGCACGAAGGTTCCGATGATGCTTCCGATGGTATTGGAGGCATTCAGATTTCCCACGATCTTTCCGCTGTCGTCCAGGCTGTCCACCGTATACTTCACCAGGGACGGTGTCACGGTTCCCAGCAGGAACAGCGGGAATACGAAAATGATCATGCAGGCCGCAAAGGCGGCGATCACCAGAAAATTGGTGCTGATGGTAAAGACCAGCAGCCCCGAAATCCCGAGTATGATATATTTCCCCACCACCGGGATCAGGGCGATCCAGATGGCAGCGAATATGATCCTGCCGTACAGCCGGTCCGGATTCGGATTCTTGTCCACCTTCCGGCCGCCGTAGATATTTCCCAGGGCCATGGCGATCATGATGGTCCCGATGATGATGGTCCATACGATCTGCGACGAACTGAAGTAAGGTGCCAGAAGCCGGCTGGCTCCCAGTTCCACTGCCATTACGGACATTCCCGCAAAAAACTCCGTCAGATAAAGGTACATCTTGTTTCGCAGGATCGGACGATCTGCAGCGGTGACCGTTTCTTTGTTGTTGCTCATGTTTGTAAACTCCTTATGTCATGTGCGGCATAGCTTTTGTACCCATGCTTTCGCTTCGCGAAATCATGCCCGGATGACTTCGTCATCCGCGTCGCCGCTTCGCGTCGGTATCCTTCGCTTCGCTCAGGACCACGGGGTCCTCCCTCGCTTCGCTCGGGCAATCCCGTAGCTGTTGTACCATAAATAATGTCCAAAAATTTGTCCATAGTCTTCCGCCAGCACTTTCCGTAATAATTGAATCAACCAGCGTCGGCTATAAAATGCAGGAACCCGGCCGCCTCGGCTTGGAGACGACCGGGTCCGTCTTATACTGTTATGGATTCAGACATACTCCTGACTTGTTGAACTTGTAGGTCTTCTTACCGATCTTCAACTTGCCGGTAACCATCTGCCCAAGCGTCTTTTTCTTCGGGCTGAAGTAATACTTCTTCTTTCCGATCTTCACCCATCCGGTCTGCATCTGACCGAGAGTCTTTGACTTCTTACTGAAGAAATAATACTTCTTTCCGATCTTTATTTTACCCAGCTGCAATTCACCGTACGTCTTCGCTTTTTTACTGAAATAATACCGTTTCTTCCCGCTCTTTATCCAACCTGATTTCAGTACACCGTTACTCTTGGAAGCATAAAGTCGTTTCTTACCAACCTTGATCCAGCCTTTCTGCAGCTGACCATAAGTCTTAGCCTTTTTGCTGAAATAATAATACTTCTTACCGATCTTCACCCGTCCGGACATAAGCTTCCCGGTATTTAACCCGGCATAATAGGTTTTCTTTCCGTCTTTTATCCACCCTTTCTGAAGTTTGCCATAGGTCTTCTGCGTCTTTCCATAAAAATAGTATTGCTTCCCGACCTTCACTACTCCGGTTTTCTTCACATTCGACTTTTGATCTTCCTGCTTCTCTTTCTGTTTCACGGTTATGATACATTTCCGTACAAATGCCCCATCATCCGCAGACGCCGTGATGACCGCTTTTCCTGCAGCCACTCCGGTTACAGTTCCGTCTTTTATTTTTGCGATCTTCGAATCAGATGTTTTCCATTCCAGCTTCTGATCTGTGGCATTCAAAGGGGTAAACTTTGCTTTTAAAACAACGGTTTTGCCAACCTCCAATATGGCCGACTCCGGATCAAGGATAAATCCCTTCATCGGCTGATAGGACTTCGACTTCAGGGTGCAGAACGTTGTACCATCTGCATCCTTCAGGGTAATCTTATGCGGGTTCTTTAGTTTCAGGCCCCGAAACTCTCCGCAATACTCACCATCCTCATACGAAAATGTGCCAATGCTCTTTCCCTGATAACTGCAGGTCATCCCTTTCAGCTTCTCTTCTTTGCCCACGCCGCATGATGAGAAGAACACAGAAATTGTACCATCCTCTTCATTCACTACGGTAACTCCGCTCCCATCATATACAGAACCGATTTCTGTTTCGTAGGTTCCGTTGAAGCAAACCCTCTTTCTGAATTTTGCCTTGATCGTCAGCGCTCCCTTCACAGAGTGGGCATAGGTTGCATCCGGTGATACGAGTACATCATCTACATACCATCCATCAAACACATAGGAATCATCCGTAACAGCGGCTGACAAAACAGCGATGTCCCCCAAAACGTAGGTTCCATCCCCCGTAGCAGATCCACCTTCTTCTGCTTCCACCTGAATCCGATACTGTTCCGCATTTTTTTCAAATACGGCATCCGCGTATGTTGTATTGCCATTTGAATCCATCAACGGTGCCGAAGTGCGATCCTTCATATTGCAATCCACTGCAACCGTCTGAGTAAATGTTTTTCCGACTTCCAGAGATATTTCATCAAAAACCATGCTGGTCTTTAACAACCCATCTCCCCCGTATTCTCGGATAACATACTCCAGTGAGCCTTCATCTGTTGGAATCACTTCCACTTTTACATCCAAATCCGACACATACCTGAGGATCTTCTTATCTCCGATCACTTCAACCTGCGCAAGATCAGACTCTGTAACCACACCGTCGATATACGATGCAAGAACATTTCCATCCGTATCCCTCAGGACCACATTGACCGGGCACTTTGCAAATATCTCCCGATACTTTTTTATAGTCTTATCCGCAATCCCTTTATCACCTTCATAATAATCGATCAGCGCCTGTCCCAAAAGCTTCGCATGGGAATTCATTTTCTCCACTGCAGCCCGGATCGCAGCATCCTTGATCTCATCTTCGGAATAGTTCAGTTTTTTTACCGCCTGAAACATTTTTTCAGGATCCTGATCCCAATCCTCAAGAAGCTTCATGGCAGCACTCTCACTCTTAATCGGAGTCGTCAGTTTTTTCAGGTCAGAATAACTCTGTTTTGCAACATTCAGAGTATTATAGACCTTTCCATAACCAAGTGTATTCAGTGCATTGTAGGTCTTCTCCAGTCCTTCTTCCTCCCAGTCAATGAAGAAATCAGAGATGCCCGTAGTTGACCCAAGATCCGTCAGCGTTTTCTTGATTGCTGTCCGTACGGTTTCATTTGCCGTTGCAGTCATGTTCCGGATATAAAGAGACAACGCCTCATTCAGAACATCCACCTTAGTGCAGATCGATGCTGCATGAGAATTGGTCACGCCATTCGGATTCGTAACAGAGATCGTTCCAAAGACATTCTTACTTCCCGACTGGATCCCAAAAATCTTAATCTCTACGGTGTACTGATCATACGTACCTTCATGATGATAGTTGATCATGGCCTTCTTGACATTATTCACAATCTTTATGCCAATCTTTGTGGGATCCAGCGATGATACATCCACCTTCCCGAGATCCACCTTGGAAAGGTCCACCATTTCCTGAATGAACTCAGCATAAGCTTTATATACTGCGGTTTTTCCCTTCTCGTTCGTCTCAAAAAGCGGGTCAAAGGTCAGCATCTGCTGATCTGCTTCCGCCGTCTGATCCGCGTCCATATACAGTTTGTAATTGGCCTTGGTATCCTTCCTATTCTCCTTTTTCAGTTTTTGTTTCAGTAGTTTTACATATTCATCCAAACTTGTCTTATACTGATAACCATAGTAAAAGACTCGCTTAGCCTTGACTCCCGGCGTATTGCCCGGTCCCGGAACAATGCTTCCCTCATCAGATGCATCAAATGATCCGCCGGACGAGTGTCCGTTAAAAGTAGCTTTATCCGAATACTCTTTCAGATACAGGGCAAATACAATAAAACTGCTGTCCGTTTTGTAATATACATTCCACCCTTTTACATTTCGTTTGCTGTATGTATTTGAATTAATGCTGTAAGTTCCACCGTTTAGTTTCAGATAGTTTGCGTAGTAATACGATACTCCATCGATCGTCACCTTCTGATCATCAACATCGGTCACGGTTCCGACCCTGTAATCCTCCCAGCGTCCCAGGTAATTGAAGGTCATTTTCACGCCGATCAAATTGGCTGTATCCTCGTTGTTAATCGCTTCCCATTCCGCTTTCGATCCCTGATATCGTATTTCGGTCAGGCTTGTGCATCCGCGGAAAGTGTCTGCAGCGATGGACTTCACTGTCCTTGGGATTTCTACTATTTGAAGTTTCGACATTTCTGAAAAAGGATATCCGGAAATGCCTGTAAAACCTGTATCTACAAATGCATTTGTTACGTCATTTTTATAATTAAACCATGGATGCTCACCTGTGATAATTGCCCCCTCTGAGGTTACCTGCAGATAAGCATTGTAGGGCATACTCCCCCGTCCGAACAGACTAAGCGATGTTGTTCCCGCAGCCTCATCCTGATCCAGGCTCCATGAACAACTGCAGGATTTGCTGTCGTACCAGACGCCCCCGTCAGCAGCATAATGCGCGGCGGCATATTGCGGTCGTCTGGAGTTATAATGTACTGTACATCCCTTCGGAAGATACTCCAGGCCTGCAACAGCTTCCCATTGCTCCTTCGTACCCCAGTAATAGATATCCAGCGCTCCGCAACCGATATACGACCCTCCTGAGTCAGACAGGACCGAAACAGTTTTTAAGTTCGTGGAAAATTCTATCGTCGTCAGTTTACTGCAATCATCGAATGAATACATACCTACGCCTACTAAATCAGGCATATATACACTGGAGAGATTTTTGCATGCATAGAACGCTTCCCTCCCTATATATCTAACCGCCGTAAGATCCAGATCTGTCAGACTTGAGCATTTAGCAAAAGCCTCCCTCATAATACCAATCGTTGCATGCTTCGCCGGGAAAATAACTTCCTCCAGCTTTTCACACTTTTCAAAGGCTTTTTCGCCAATCGACGTCAATTCTGCAGGAAGTTTGACACTCGTCAGATTTGAACATTCCTTAAATGCACTGCCGTCTATATTGGTCACACTGTCCGGAATAACAATGCTGGTCAGCCTGTCATTCTGATAGAATGCGTAACTTCCGATGGAAGTAAGCCCGGAGGGCAGTTCCACAGTCTTCGCATAAAAACAAGGCCAGTATCTCCATATCCCGCCGGCTTTGTTATAGCACCATCCCTCAACCGCCCGTACAGGCAGTCCACAGATTGTTTCCGGAACAATCACATGATCGCTCGTATCAAAACACCTCAGAATCCGGATACCAACCTTTTCCCCTTCGCTATTTTTAAGATATTGAATTCCGTAATCCCCCTCAATCTCGTATTGCTCCAATTCATATATTGCATATACTTTATCCAATGCTCCGACCCCAACCAGCGCATAAAGAAAAGCCATAAACACAGCAACCAATACTCGAACCATCCATCCTGCAGTTTTCTTTTTCATTCCGAAATCTTCC
>CADBOW010000007.1 GCA_902796375.1 uncultured Lachnospiraceae bacterium
GCACTCGCATCTCCGTCTGCATCAACTCTGGCAGACCCGGAGGAAGTCAACCCGGCGGATATGCAGTACGCAACAATCGAGTTATCTTTCCACTATTATGTGATAAACGAAGGAAGTGTGAACTTAAGCCCATCCGTATATAACTATGATTGGGAGTTGCTTGAAGAGGGAAAGGACTACAAGCTCGTCTATGTGGATCAGGAGGGCACGGAGTATAGTGCTCCTCCGGCGATGATCGGAAAGTATGAGATCTATGCCCAGGGAATCGGTTCTACATATTTCGGGAAAAGTAAAAGAGTGAAATACAGCGTTGTCGAGAAGAACGATCTTTCCGCAAGATCCCTCTTCTATGACCAGAAATATTTTCTTGGGACATTTTCAGGAGTAAATGCGACCGTATATGATTACTATGGTAAAGAGCTAAAGGAAGGCGAGGATTACGAATTAAGATACCTGAAGCTGACCGGAGGTGAGGATGATGATACCCGGGAAGGGGTGACGGATATTCCTGATGAGCCTGGGGTCTGGGGAGTATACGCACAGGCCATCGGTTCCGGTTATACCGGAAGAACCATTGCGTATCAAATGTATTTGTATGACGAATATAATATCGGAAACGTGGGATTTGAATCGTATTTCGGTATCGGCAGGTTCCAATACGAATGGGCCGGAGGTTGTGATGGTACCATTTCCTATACCGGAATTCCTGTTTCGCTTCCGTCACTGAAAATATGGTATACCGAAAATGAACAGGAGGTTGTCCTTCGCGAAGGGACGGATTACCACCTGGAGCGTTTCGAGGATTATAAAGAAAATGTTATGACAGACGATCCCGTCGATCCGGGATCCTACTACGCGGTTTTTGCGGGAGATGATCCATTTACGGGAGAAGCGAAACAGCTATTCCGGATCATGGGAGATCCGAAAGATCTCAGACTCGCGAAAGTATCTCTCAACAAGGAGAACTACGATGGGGATGGACAGCCTGTGGAGCTTGACTGTGATGTGTGGGATTATGATGGACGTAGAATAAACTCCGCCAATCTGATACCGGTGTATTATGACGAAGAAGGAACGAAGCTTAGCGGGGCTCCGTTCGAGGCCGGAATCTACCAGGTCGCATTTCTTCCGGTGGATGGAAGCGGTTATCTAAATGAGACTCCGAAGGCGAAGTTTGAGATCTTCGGATTAAATGATATTAGAAATCAAAACATTTTTAAATCGCTTTATGAGAAAGGCAATAGCCTGTTCTATACCGGAACTCCGCAGGAACCGCCGGCTTTGAAGATCTACTATGATGTGGAGGGTGAAGAGAGAGAATTCCTGACATTGGGGAAGGATTATGTGCTGGATCATATTGAAGATAAATCCGGAACCGTCCTTTCCGGTAAAACGGTGACGGACGAGGGCCAGTACTGGGCGGTTTATAAAGGGCGCAACGGATACACCGGGACCATCAGGGAATCCTTTTTCATTGCATCTCAGAATGACATCGGCTACATGGGAAATAGATGGAAATATACGGATTCGGTTGCGCCGAATGAAGGGGAGCTTCTGAAGCTGAATGTATTCAAGACACTGCCGGACGGAAGCGAGGTTTCTTTGAAGGAAGGGACGGACTTTGAATTTGAGTGTTTTCTGGTAGATGGTAAGTCGGTGGACACCTTTCCCACAGCAGTGGGAATGTATTATGCGAAATATCGGGGGATCGGTAAATATACGGGCAGCCTGCTCCAGGCGTTTTTTGTGATCGATCCGAAGAATCTGGCAAATTACCGCGGCGATTTCCTTAATGGGGACCAGATTACAACCTTAACGGTTGAACTGCCGACTGCAACATTTTACAGGAGCCGGGGAGATGGCAAGACGCAGACTCTGACACAGGGGAAGGATTTTGTATTTTCTCATATCGAGAAGAAGGATGATGCAACAGGTGTGGTCAGGACTATGACCGGAATTCCGAAGGAAGCCGGGGTGTATACCGCAGTATATAAAGGGATCAATGGATATACAGGGTCGGGTATGTTCCAGTTCCCGGTATTTGAGAAGAATCCCGTGAACCTTTCCAGTGCGGACATAATACTGGATAAGACAAGCTTCACCTATAACGGTAAGGTGCAGAGACCGAAGGTAAAATTGGTGGTCCTGGGCGGGCTCCGGCTGATCGAAAATGTGGACTATACGCTGACTGTACCTGCAGGCTGCAAGAATGCCGGGACCTATGCATATACCATCAGCGGAAAAGGGGATTACAAAGGGACTGCGAAGGCGAAGTTTACCATCAGACGGGCAGCATCGAAGATCACCCTGAAGGCGCAGACGAAGAAGTATAACGGCAAGGCGCTGGCCTACAGCGGCAAGGTGACGAAGTCCGGTTCTTCCGGCAAGGTGACCTACGCCTATTATTCGGATGCACAGTGCAAGAAGGCAGTGAAGCCGGCCAAGGTGAAGAATGCCGGAACCTATTACGTACGTGCAACTCTGGCGACTGATAAGAACTACAGTAAGGCTGTGAGCAAGCCGGTGAAATTCACGGTCCAGAAGGCAGCCAATCCGCTGAAGCTTACGGTTAAGAAGTCCGGTACGGTGAAGCTCACAGTGTTGAAGAAGAAAAATGCATCCGTTAAATGCATCACCGTCAAGAAGAAGGCGGGAGCTGTAACCTATAAGCTGACGGGCGTAAAGAAGAAAACCTTCAAGAAGTATTTCGCAGTCAATGCCAAGACCGGAAAGATCACCGTGAAGAAGGGATTGAAGAAGGGGACATACACCCTTACGATTGCGGTTACTGCGAAGGGGAATACGAATTACAAGAAGGGAACGAAGAATGTGACCGTAAAAATTGTCGTTAAGTAAGCGCCGGAGTGAGAAGAGCAGGCGTGGAGTGAGAGTAGCATGCGCAGAGCGAGAACGTAGCTCGCGCTGGGTAGGAGAGAGAGTAGCAGGTTGGCGCAGCGCAAGAGTAAGAGTGGCAGGAGTTGTGCAGGCAGGCATGAAGTAAGGAGGTGCGTACCATGGAGATCATAAAGATCGGTGACAGGAATCTGTCGTATTTTAAACCGTTTTTCAGTGGGGATTTGCTGCCGGGTCAGGGAGCGCTTGGCATCCTGGACGAGGACGAAAATCCCGTAGGGA
>CADBOW010000008.1 GCA_902796375.1 uncultured Lachnospiraceae bacterium
ACACTCTATATGACAGCCGCCCCCTTTGTCTCAGCACCCAATGTGGAGTCGGCAGAGACCTTTTTCGTGTCAAGTATGTCCATGCTCAGCCTGGGAGCCATGCTGATCGCACTGATGGCATCCTATATCACCGGCCGCGGATATCATCACCGGACCTGCATGTATGAGGTGATGGCAGGGAACCGCCCCATGCGGATCATCCTGTCTAAGCTCCTGTCGGTGGCACTCCCCATCGCCCTCATCGTATATGCGGCGCACCTGATGGGGCTGGGGATCGCATGCACCATGAGTACAAAAGGAATCGAAGATGTACTAACGCGGGAGCCCCTGTTCCTTCTTACGCTTCTCCGGTATACCTCCTTCGGTGTTCTTCTCACCATGTGCGTGAAGAGTCTGCTGGGAACGGGACTAACCTATGTCCGGCTGCTGCTGGAGTCTATCGGTATGATCATCGCTTCGGCGGTCACCGGAACGGATCTGATGGAGGATACCTTCCAGGCGGATCGGGTAGTAAGCAGCACCACAGACACCATCCTCAATCTGTCCTGCCTCTCCCGACAGGGCGTAATGCTGACCTCTCCGCTGGACGCAGGTGTCGTATGGCAGTGCCTGGGGGGATTCATCCTGGAGCTTCTGCTCTGGGGCGGGATCGCATACTTCATCTATGCCCGAAAGGATTATTAAGCAGTCCGGTACATTCATGAAAATGCTTTTTTTAGATCAAAAGGCTGAAATAACAGCCATAAGTTGATAAATAGCCATGCACGATCCCTGTTTCCATGATAAAATGTGAGTGTTGCATTTCTTATTCTGAAAAGGCAGATGAATTATGGATACGATCACGGTTACGCTCCTTGTCACCGCTTCCGTCCTGGGAATACTGGCACTGATCTTTCTGGTGCGATGGCTGGGACTGCGAAGAGAACTCATCCAGTTCAGGGAGCAGATTAGTGAAATACGGACCACAGACAGGGAGCAGCCCGTCAAGGTTGCTTCCTTTGGCGCGCCTTCCGTGGAACTGGCACAGGAGATCAATCTGCTGGTGCAGGAGCTCCGCACCGCTGCAAAACGTTCAGCGGATGAGGAACAGAGGGTACGGACCATCATGGCCGGCGTGTCCCACGACTTCAGAACACCCCTCACTGCCGCGGACGGTTATCTGCAGCTGGTGGAGGAAATGCTGGGGAAGCTGGTTCCGCAGGCCCCTGAGATTTCCCGGTCCTCCGAGGTATCGGACAGCCCCATGGACCCACTGCTTCTCTCCGATCTGCAGGAGATCCGGGACTATCTTCGGATCGTGTCCGAGCGGGTAAAATACCTCCGGTCCCTTTCAGACGAATTCTTCGAGGTCACCTACCTGGATGCAGGGAATGAAATCCCGCTCTCCGCAGTGCGTCTGGATTCTCTTCTCTCCGAGGTGCTTCTGGGCCAGTACCGGTGGATCGAAGCCGGAAATCTCCGGGCGGAGATCCATATCCCGGAGATTCAGATGACCGTCTCCGCCGACCGGCATTATCTGGAGCGGATTCTGGAGAACCTTTTCTCCAACGCCCGGAAATATGCCCGGAGTTTTCTGGAGATTTCTGTGGACGCATCTCCGGATGACCATATCATCTTCGCCATGCGAAATGACGTGGACCAGAATCTCCGGATCGATGCCGAGCACCTCTTTGAACCCTTCTACCGTGCGAAGGGCCGCACGGGTCAGGGCACTGGCCTGGGCCTCTATGTAGTGAAAGAGCTGGCGGAAGCCATGCATTTTCAGGTAGAGGGAAACATCTCGGAAGATGTATTTGAACTTACTGTCACCATGCCGAAGGCATAGAGCATGCCTCGCTGCACTCAGATGGATATGATGGCTCAGAACGACTTGTCGGCCCAAACGTCCTGCCGGCCCAAAAGGAAAAAGGGAAACGCCATGAAGATTCTTATCATTGAAGACGATCGGGAGATCGCAGAGCTCCTCTCCGTCTATCTCACAAAAAAAGGATATACCACCGAAGCACGGTATGACGGCGTTGCGGGACTGAATGAGCTTCGCTCCCATACGACTGACTACGGAATGATCCTGCTGGACATGATGCTCCCCGGCTTCTCCGGAAATGAGCTTCTGCCGAAATTCCGGAATCTGACGGTTGCTCCCGTGATCGTTATTTCCGCCGTTTCCAATCTGGATGAACGCCTGGCCATGATGCGTGCAGGCGCGGATGATTATATCATCAAGCCCTTCGAGCTTCCGGATGTACTGGTGCGGATCGAAGCCGTGGCAAGAAGATGCGGCGTGGCACTTCTCCCGGATGACCGGGTATCCGAAGGGAACAGCACCACCGGAGCCGGCGGCCACCCCCCTGCAGGAAAGTCCGGCGGATCCGCAGGAGATCCCCACGCCGATGAACTCTCCTACGGACAGATCCGGCTGATCCCCGGTTCCGCGGAGGTTTTTGTAAAGGATCAGCCCCTGTCTCTCACCGCAAAGGAATATGAAATCCTGCTGCTCTTCCTGGAGCATCCCACAAAGCTGTATTCCAAAGCCAATATCTACGAAAGCGTGTGGAACGCTGAATACTACCCTGAGGACAGCACCCTGAAGGTGCACATGAGCAACCTCCGCAGCAAGCTGCGGAAGCTGGATGAATTCGACTATATCGAAACCGTCTGGGGAATGGGCTACCGGCTTCGGAAGCTCAGCTGACCCACCGTCAGATCATAGAACACGAAAAAGGAAACGATATGAAGCAGAAACTGTATTTTGCCCCCATGGAGGGGGTCACCGGATATGTATTTCGAAACGCCTATGCTGCCTGTTACGGCGGCGTGGACGCGTACTTTACTCCCTTTATCTCCAACCCGGTGCTGAACCAGATCGAGAAGCACGATGTACTTCCGGAGCATAACGAAGGGCTGCAGGTGATCCCGCAGATCCTGACAAATAAGGCCAATATCTTCCTCCGGATTGCCGCCACACTGAAGGACTACGGCTATACATCGGTGAATTTCAACCTGGGCTGTCCCTCGGGAACCGTAGTGGCCAAGGGCCGTGGCTGCGGAGCACTCCGGGAACCGAAGGAACTGGACCGGCTGCTGGACGGCATCTTCGAAGTATCTCCCCTGCCGGTCTCCGTCAAATGCCGCATCGGCATTTCCTCCGAGGTGGAATGGGAGGATCTTCTGGAGGTGCTTCTGAAATATCCCATTACCGAGCTGACCATCCATCCCCGGCTGCAGAAGGAATTCTATAACGGAAATGTACATATGGACGCCTTCCGTCTGGCCTATGACCGGATCCTGAATTCCGCCGCCGCTCGGAGCGGAACGGAGCCCGGTCTCCGCCTCTGCTATAACGGAGACATTCGCACACCGGAGGAGCTGCGAAAGCTTCTGCAGGAATTCCCCGGACTCCATGCGGTCATGCTGGGCCGCGGTATTCTGTGGAATCCACAGCTTCCCGAACAGTGTCTCTCCCTGGTGCAGGCGGACAACCAGGAGGAGGCCGAAGGAGCCTCCGGAAGGAATCAGGCATCCTCTCCCGCAGAAAAGAAGCCTGACCTTGTCCGACTTCGCAGGTTCCTGAATCTTCTGTACGACGGATACCGGGAGGAAATGGATCGGGAAGGTCCTGCTCTGATGAAGCTGAAGGAACTGTGGAAGTATCTGATGGTTTTCACCGGCAGTACCCCCGGAGAAATGCGTCCCCTCTGGAAGACACGTACTCTGGCGGAATACCGGGATGTGGTGACCATGCTCCTGGGGTGACATCCTGCCCTCCGCCAAATGGACACGTAAACATGGTCGTGCCTCTCGGCTTGATCGGTTCGACGCTTAACGCAGCAAGGTATTTACTTCGTCGCATTCACAATGATGTTCTTTACTTCCTCATAATAGGTAAGAAGTCCGTCCACTCCGGCGCGGATCGCCGGAATATCATCGCCCTTCGCCGCCATTTCCTGCTCCAGCGCCTGATCCGCCAGCTGATCGGCACCGATGGTCCGGGCTGAGCTCTTCAGGCCGTGAACTGCGATCTGATAATTCTTCCAATCCTCTTCGTCATAGAACTTCCGGATGTTAGTGCTCTTTACATCCGCTTCCGTCACGAAGGTCTCCAGCAGCTCCATATAGAATTCATCATCATCCATGGTAAAGCCGTGTGCGCTCTCGATATTGAAGCCTGCAGCCTCCAGCCGGTCCACGAAGGTTTCTCCGCCGCCATCCGATGCAGCCTCCTGTGCCGCACCTTCTGCCGCATTCACTGCTGCGCCCTGTGCCGCACCTTCTGCCGCATTCACTGCTGCGCCCTGTGCCGCACCTTCTGCTGTCACACTCTGCGCCGCCGGCTCCTGTACCTCATCCTTCTGGTACCGGATCTTCTCAGCCGGCAGATAATGGAGCAGCATATCCTCCAGCTGCATCACATCGATGGGCTTGGAAAGATAGTCCTTAAAACCATGCTTCAGATATTCATCCCGCGCTCCGATGATGGCATTTGCCGTAAGGGCTATGATCGGAGTTTCTTCCGATGTCAGCTTCTGGTTTCGGATCTCCTGAAGGGTCTCCACGCCATCCATTCCGGGCATCATATGATCCATCAGAACGATGTCGTATTGTTTCTCCTTCATCATGCTCAGGCAGATCTTGCCGCTGGCAGCCAGATCCGGCACCACATGGTACCGCTTCAACAGCCCCCGCGCCACCTTCAGATTCATTTCATTGTCATCCACAACAAGGATGCTTGCATCCGACAGAATAAGGCCTTCCCTGAGCTCGTTCTTCTCTTCCTTCTTACCCCGAAGCCGGACATATTCTCCGATCTCCGCCCAGTCGATGGCCTTCTGATTCAGGACAAAGGAGAATGTGGATCCGACGCCATACTCACTCTCCACCTCCAGCTTCGAGTTCATCATGGTGAGCAGTCCCTGTACGATGGACATTCCGAGGCCTGTACCCTCGATGTTCCGGTTTCTCTTCTCGTCCAGACGCTGGAAGGACTGGAACAGACCCTCCATATCCTCCGCTCTGATTCCGATACCCGTATCCTTAACGGCAACCTTCAGCCGGAAGTCGTCCTCTCCTTCTCCCTTCTCTCCGTGAATGGAAAGGGTGATCGTACCCTCCTGGGTATACTTGACCGCATTTGTCAGAAGATTCGTGATCACCTGACGGATCCGCACATCATCACCATACAGCGTCTGCGGAATGGTGGGATCGATATCCAGCACCAGAGCCAGTCCCTTCTTCTCCGCCCGATCCGATACCATGGTAACCAGATGGTCGATCATATCCAGAGTCTCATATCGAACCTCC
>CADBOW010000009.1 GCA_902796375.1 uncultured Lachnospiraceae bacterium
CACATATTCCTCCTCCGCCTCCTTGATTCATCTATAATCAATTCTACACGGAAGAATGCGACATATTTGTCTCACTCAGAACAAAAATCAGAAGGAGCGCAGCCGCAAAGGCTGCGCTCCGGAAGCAACAAATGGTTGCCAGCACCTCCCGAATCCATTTTGTCTGTTCGAAGCTCACAAGCTGTGCATGGGCATATGTGCCTCGATTGTGAACTTCTCCTTACTCCAGTCCAAATTCCCTGCAGATCTGATCATATCTTTCTTTTTCTTTATCCTTGATGGCTTTCCCAGTATCATTCATTGTATGATGGATCACATCTGCATCCTTTAGAAGCTCATCAAACGGAGCATCCTTCGTCAGCTTATCATCATGATGAAAAATGGCCGAGCAGATGATCTCCGTTTCTTCCTCATTCGTAAGCTTCAGCTCCGAAAGGATCTCTCCTGCCAGCTCTGCTCCTTTATGTGCATGATCACCGTAGGAACCGGTCTTATACGCGTGAAGATCGTGCAGCATGGCAGCCATAGCCGCCAGTTCCGGATCCATTCCTCTCTTCTTAGCCAGCATCGTTGCAGCCAGAGACACTCCGTACAGATGATTGATCGCGCTGATCCGGTCATCCGCCTCCGGCATATTCATCAGTTCTCTGTTTACATACTTTCTCAATTCTTTTAATCTGCTCATACCGCTTCTCCAATCTCTGTAAGTGTTTTTTCCTGTATGCTATACCATATCCTGCATTCTCCCAGTTTCGGCAAAGCTGCCGCCCTTTGACCATTCCAGTAATACCTCATACAATTCATCAAATGAGGATGCTGTGTAGTCTATCCCGTACGAGCTCACTTCCTTTTCAACATTCCCGGCAGGCATGAACCACACAGAAGTGAGAGATGCATTCTTTGCACCCAGCATATCGGAGGACAGAGAATCACCGATCATGATGCAGGATGACTTCGGTTCTCCGATCTTCTCCAGACAGATGTCGAAGAATTCTGCCGCAGGCTTTGCAACTCCCATTTCTTCACTCACAAAGAGTTCTTCGATATATCGGTCGAGCCCCGTGGAAGCGATCCTGCCCTTTGCATTCACCGTGGCGCCGTTGGATGCGATATAGATCCTTGCATCCTCTATGCTCTCCTTTAGCCTTCTTACAAACTCCAACGCCCCGTCCATCAGGACTCCGTTCACGGACATGGTCCTGATAAATTCATCATTTACCTTCAGCGGATCCAGCCTCTCCGTATCATCCCCGCATCTTCTGAAGACATCCCGGAATCTCTTTTGAAACAGCTCGGTTCTCGAGATGGTTCCTTTCTCCAGTTCCAGCCAGAGGGCCTTGTTGTACTCCTTAAAGCTCCGGTAGATCTCCTCCGAGAAGGGCAGACCGTTTTCCACGAGGACGATTCCCAGGGCTTTATGCTCGGAAGCATGAAAATCCAGTAATGTCTGATCCAGGTCAAAGAGAAAATTATGATGCATGGCATCCCTCCTGTCTTCGATCGATCCGGAGCATATCCGGTCAGATATATGTTACACCCAGCTCCTTCAGCTCGCTTCGCAGCTTACGCACCTTTCTCTCCGGGAAACGGCATCCGATGCAGTTCTCCAGCATGTACACCCGCGACCCGTCCTTCACCGCACCCTTTGCAGTGGCGCCCACACAGCCGCATTCATCCAGACCGCACAGAACCACCTCCGCATATCTCCGTTCCGCCATATGCCTGCGGAAAGCCCCGGATGTATAGCTGTTGGAAAAGTGTTTCTCAAAATAAAGATCGGACACGATATCCAGCTTATCATAGAGCTCTGCTCCCGGCGTTCCCTGGATTGAGAATCCGATAAACATCCTATTCGTGGGAAGTGCCGGAAGGATATGGGCGATGTAAATGATGTCATATCCCTTCTCTTTATACGATGCAATGGCCTCATTTACATTTCCCACCAGTCTCTCCGTATCGTAGGTGAACATGGGCTTTCTCTCATTCCAGAGATAATCATTCTGCAGATCGATCACGATCAGGGCCTTCCTGTCCGGATCCTTCTTCTCCCGTAAATGAACCTTCTCCTTCAGAGGCTTTGCGATATTCCAGGTGGGTCTTCCATGACCGTAATAGACCTTCCTCTTACCCAGCGCCTGAATCTTCTCCGCCGTTTTCCTCAGCTCCTCCGGATCACTGTAAAGGTGTCCGGTTGCCGGAGAGATCCAGTTATCCAGCGCGTCTCCCACGATCAGTCCCTGACCTGCGATATCCAGACCGACGGAGCCTCTGGTATGTCCCGGCAGTTCCAGGATCTTCGCCGGGATGCCATAGGTTCGAAGGTCATCTCCTTCCCTGATATAAACGGTCTTCTCCGGTTTCTCAAGGGCCGTATTTCGAAGGGTCTTCATGGACAGCCCCAGCACCGTCTTTCCCACCGGGCCGTAGGACATGAGCGGCTGCAGGTCGAAGTTGTCAAAAAGCTCCTCATCCGCCTTATGATAGGCTACCGGTATGTCGAAATGCTTCGCAAGCCTTGCCGCATTTTCCGCATGGTCAAAATGTACATGCGTCAGCAGGATCAGCTGCATCTCGTACTTACTGCATTCCGCAAGCACGGTATCGTAGGCCTCCCCGCTGCAGGTATCCACCAGAACGGCCTTTCCGTCATTTGCCACGATGTAGCAGTTATCCGTTTTGTAATTCACCCTCTGAATCGTAGTCATGGTCTTCCCCCTTTATTTCAGATTCTGTTCTCTTACTGATCCGGTCCGTCAATCCCCGACTCATATTTCGCCCGGAATTCCATATTGATCTCGCGGATCTCCTTCCTGCCGTCTATATAGTCCTGATACATTTCCGCAAGTCCCGCCATACATCCGTCGCAGGAGCCGTTGATATTCCCTATTGATTCCTCCACGATCCGACGTCGTTCTTCCCGAGTGGTCTCACTGATCAGATAACCCATTTTCATCCCTCATTTCTTTCACGTTCGGATAATACACTGAAGTCATGCTGCGATACACATGCCATCCGGCGTCTTTCCGGTCAACAGAATGCTGCACAAACCTAAGGTACAGTATATCACAGGTGCGGTTATTCCGACAGACTGAAGAATGCAACCAGCAACCAAAAAAAGATCATTTTGGAACATCGGCTGATTTCTGCATTTTCTGGTAGTATATACGGGCAAAGTGTAATATAATGGATATGATAACAGTCAAATCTGATTTGAAGAATTGAAGGGGCGTATGAAAGGTAATATCACCTCATCCATCAAACGATTTCTGGTCGTTTTTCTGTGTGTGTTTCTTGCGCTGATCCCAACATTTTCATCGTATGCCGCTTCGGAAGACGGCCAGGGCGAGGCGCTCACAGTGGGAGTGCCGACAGATCGCTGTCCCATCTTCTATCAGGATGCGGATACCGGGGAAATCGTTGGTATCGGCGTTGATCTGATGCGCTCCGCAGCAAAGAATGCCGGATACTCCGTTACATTTAAATCCCTGGAAGAAGAAACGCTGAAGGATGCACTGGACAATCCGTCCTACGATGTGCTCCTGCCCTTTGGAAGCGCCATAAGCAGCGCCTCCGGACAGTCAAGCATCGTTACCGACAATCTCCTCCAGACCCCCTTTACCCTGGTAACGGAAGGTCATCATGACATGCCGCCCTTCAACGTTCTCAAGGTTGCCATGCTCCGCTCTCTCAGCGGTGCCGCTGATACGGTACATCAGCTGTACCCCGAAATAGAGATCACCATGTATGATACCATGCAGGAATGTGTGCAGGCGCTCCGTTCCAATAAGGTAAATGCGCTTCTGCACAATTCCTATGTGTGGAGTTATGTCCTTCAGAAGCCCTCCTACTCCGATCTGGAGGTCCAGCCCTCTTCCATGTTCTCCATGGATTTTCGCGCAGGTACTGCCGACACGCCCAGGGGGCGTGAGATCATCCGGCGTCTGAATGATGGAATCGCAGCTCTTACGGATACGGAACGCCAGGCCGTGATCCTGGATTACACCTCCCGGCGTCTGTATCGAATGGATTTCGGTGATTATGTATATAAATACGGACTGTTCGTTCTTCTCATTTTCCTGCTTTTTGTGGCTCTGATCATTATGGCCGTTCAGCGGGTACACTCGGTTCGAAGGAAAAATGAAGAGAAGCTTCAGCAGATGATCGATCACGATCCTCTGACCGGTGTTCTCAGCATGCAGGGATTCCGGAAACGTGTTGTGGAATTACTGAGCACCTATCCGGATGTTCCTTATCTTCTGGCTTATGTGAATATCAAAAACTTCAAATATATCAATGACAGTCTGGGTTGGGATGCCGGAGACGAGCTCCTGTGCTTCTGGGCGGACAAAACCAGAAAAACTCTGTCCGATAAGGAAGCCCTGTGCCGGATCAGCGCAGACCGTTTTGCAGTTCTCCGCAGTGTCGGAGGAGATGAGAAACTGAAATGGGACGACAGGGAGGTCATCGATGCCGTACGTACATATTTCCTGGATCAGGGAAAGAAAACACGGGTTCAGATCTGTGGCGGCTTATATGTGCTGACCCCGGAGGATCACCGTGAGATCGATGTGGATCACATGCTGGACCTTGCACGGGTGGCTGAAAAAAGGGTCCGTGAAATGCGCAGTGACGGTTATGAATTCTATAACCCGGAGCAGTGGGAAAAGGGCAGACAGATTGCCGATGTCATCAACCATCTTCCGGAGGCTTTAAAGGCCGGGGACATTCAGGTCTGGTATCAGCCCCAGGTGGATTATGATACCGGACGGATCACCGGTGCGGAGGCTCTCTGCCGGTGGGATCATACGAAGCTGGGCTGGCTGCAGCCCGCAGATTTTATCTCCACTTTGGAAGAATCCGGTCTGATCTTCGATCTGGACAGCTATGTATGGGATAAGGTCTGTCAGGATCTGCAGCACTGGAACAAACAGGGAATCCGACGTTTCATTTCCGTAAATGTTTCACGCTGCGATTTCCGGGAGGACCGGGACATACCGGAACATTTTCATAATCTGACTAAACGCTATGGTCTGGATCCGGAGCAGCTTCGGATCGAGATCACGGAAACGGCCTACGCCGAAAAGTCCGAACTGCTGATCCATGCCACTGAGAAGCTGCGGGGATACGGCTTCCAGGTGGAAATGGACGATTTCGGCAGTGGCTACTCCTCTCTCCACATGCTGAAGGAAGTGCCGGTGGACCGGATCAAGCTGGATCTCCGCTTCCTGACGGACGCAGGCGATCCGGAACGAGGACGGATCATCATAGGATATATGATCCGTATGATCCGGTCACTGGGAATGCAAATGATCACCGAAGGCGTGGAAACCAGGGAGCAGGCGGATTTCCTGCGAGATCAGGGATGCTCCGAAATGCAGGGCTACTACTTCTACAAGCCCATGTCCATTGAAGACTTTGAAAAAATATAACAGAAGCTATAACAGAGACAGGAGCCGGTCCGTTCCATTTGAGGACGAAAACCGTAATAAGAGCCGCTATGCTTATGCCAAAGGAAAGCAGGATCGGCTTCTTATCTGAGAATAATCCGAACACCAGCACGGGAATGATCCCGAAGCAGAAGATCGCAGAGATCAGGTGATGGGGGAATTCATGGCGAAGTGTGAGCACATAGCTCATTCCCTGTAATACAAGATAAACCAGCATGGGTGACAGGATCAGCGCTGCCAGAAGGTTGTTCTTCTTCACGTACCAGCCGATGAAGGCCGCCGGAAGTGTACATAATGTAACATAAAACCAGTACCGATAATACCCGAACAGATCCCATCCCATCTCACTGAAGGGAACCTGGAACAGATATACCAGCGGCTGGGAGATCAGAAAGAAGACGAGGGTCTTCAGACCCGATTCCAGAGGGCTCTTGCAGTTCATCATAATGATAAGAGCCAGGGGAATCCATGCCTCCGGTGTCACAGCTATGTCATGGAAGGAGCAGGATGCCGGAACCCACAGAGCCATCATCGCCGTATATACGCCGGCAGCAACAGCAAAAATGATCACCTTCGGCCAGGTCATATTCAGTCCGCCGAAAATCTTATGAAGTGCTTTACCCATTTGAATCTCCTAAAAAGAATTGTCGTATTTCGTCAACGCTTTTTTTCCTCGAAATACACAGCCGTGAACCAGCCGGTCGGTTACTGCTCCTTCAGATTCAGGATCATGGAGATAAATGCCTTGATATCATCGATCTCTCCCTGAACCTTCGCCATCTCCCTGTCAACATCCACATTACCCATGGCGACATTCGAATCAAAGGCATCAACCCCCGGCTGGTTAAAAGCCAGCATGATCGTATTTCCCGATACCCTCATGGCGATACTCTCATACTGTCCTGCAAGGGCCTGAAGCCGCTCCATCATGTGGGGTGTGATCAGATAGAATACGTCATGGGGAACCGGTGAATACACATCAAAGTCCTTATTGAACTGTGTTCCCTCCAGCTCTACCCTGTCCTTCTTCAGTTCTCTCTGACTAAAGGCTCTGTGTTTGAATTTACTGCTGTATACCAGTACCGAGGATACCAGCTTATCCGGGAAATGAAACAGCATCATTCTGCCTTCAAAGTAGATCTTCGTATATGTCCTGTCATCCGTCTTTTCAACCTGGCTTACGGTCACCTCCGCAGCCTCGAAACCGACTCCTGCATAGGATGCCCGGATGTAATCCTCCGAATACATCCGGTTCCCCATTTCACACAGCTGAAAAGCAGCTACGGCATCCTTTGAAAACCCCTTCGTCGGTTCGTAGATCACATTCTGGAAATTTCTGGCCAGCGGTTCCCGAACGAAGGCATCCTTATACAGTCCCTTCAGCTCGTTTTTGGCCTTCGAAACCTTCGTGGCTCCGATCAGGATCAGCGCGATCCCCAGAGGAGGAATGAGAAGGCATGGCACCCCTATGAACACGAGCCGCATGGATTTGGCCACATTGTTCCTGCCCTCCTGCAGTCTGGCAACTGCATCTCCGAAAGAATCACCATTCATGGAATCCATTCACAACCTCCCCTGTAACGCATCCTTCATACAGTTTCAATCTTCATACTCTTCGGGCATCGGCGAAACCTCATGCATTTCTGAGGAACCGGTCGATCTCCCGGGCAGCCTTACGTCCCGCACCCATTGCAGCGATCACGGTCTTCGGACCTGTCACGGTATCACCTCCGGCATAAACACCGGGCCGGCTGGTGGAGAGGGTCTCCTGATCCACAAGGAACAGATTCTTCCCTTCACTCAGCTCTATTCCATCCAATCCGTCCATGTCCCCGTTCTCACTCTGACATCCGATGGCCTCGATCACTGCATCTGCCGGCAGAGTATACTCGGAGCCTTCGATCGGTACAGGTCTCCGTCTGCCGGATGCATCCGGTTCGGAAAGCTCCATCTTCTGACATTTCAGACCTGTAACACGTCCATCCTCTCCCAGCACCTCCAACGGAGCCGTAAGATAGATAAACTCTACATTCTCTTCCATCGCTTCCGCCAGCTCTGCCGGATCTGCCGGCATTTCCTTTACGGAACGGCGGTATATCACCTGAACCTTGTCCACCCCGGGGCAGCGCACAGCTGAACGGCATGCATCCATAGCCACATTTCCGCCGCCGATGATGGCAACGGTCTTCGCATCCGGAAGGACCTTTCCCAGCTTCTCCGTATCCTCCCCCGCCGCATTCAGCCGATCCAGAAAATCCGCAGCGGAGATCACTCCGGAGAGCTCCGTTCCCGGAATTCCCAATCCCATGGGACGACCGGTTCCGTTTCCGAGAAATACTGCCGAGAAGCCCATTTCTCCCAGCAATGCATCTATGGAAATATCCTTTCCCAGTTCCTTTCCGAATTCGAAATGAACTCCCGCGGCCGAGAGCCCGTCGATCTCAAATGCAAGCACTTCGTCCGGAAGCCGGAAGGACGGGATTCCATATGCCAGGACTCCCCCCGGTACCTGCTGACGATCAAAGATCGTAACCTCATGGCCGGCAGCGGCAAGGTCCTTCGCACATGCCAGACCGGCAGGACCGGAACCGATCACTGCCACCTTCCCGGCTCCTGCAGCCGAAGCATCCCTGTCTGCCGCTTCGGCTCCGGATTTTTCTTCAATCTCCCCTGCCTTCACACGTTTTCTATGCAGATCTGCCACAAACCGTTCCAAAGATCCGATGGCCACCGGGCGTCCCTTCTCTCCCCGTACACAGTTCCCCTCGCACTGCAGATACTTCGGACAGACACGTCCGCAGACCGCCGGCAGAACTGTAGTACTGAGAAGGATCTGATATGCTTCTTCAAAATCCCCTTCCGTGATCTGCTTTATAAAATCCGGAATATGATTGCTTACCGGACAGCCCTCTGTCATACAGGGATGTTCTCTGCACTGAAGACAGCGAAGCGCTTCCCGGACAGCCATTTCCTCCGTATAGCCTTCTGCAACCTCATTAAAATTTCCGGTCCGTTCCTCCGGTGCCTGCATAGGCATCCGGGTTCCGGTTGAACTAAGATTTATCATACCTGATCTCCCTTCATCACTTCTCCGCCGGTGTGCTGTTCTGCCGTTCTGCCTCCACCTTCCTCTTCAGTGTTTCATACCGCTCCTTTGCGGTATTCTCCGCACTGGTAAAGAGCTTCTCCGCTTCCTCGGGGAACCGAAGCTTCAATGAGTTGTATCTTACTTCACCCATAAGGAACTCACGATAATCCTCGGAAGGTGCTCCGCTGTCCAGTGAAAGCGGCTGCGGAAGATCCGGGTTATACCGAAGCAGATTCCAGTATCCGGCGCGAACTGCCTTCCTCATTTCCAGCATGCTGTTATTCATACCTGCCTTTACCCCGTGATTGATACATGGAGCATAGGCTATGATCAGGGACGGGCCGTCATATGCCTCCGCCTCCCGGATTGCCTGCAGCGTCTGAGCCGGATTCGCACCCATGGCGATCTGTGCCACATAGATATATCCATAAGCCATGGCGATCTGAGCCAGGTCCTTCTTCTTAACCTTCTTTCCGGAAGCCGCGAACTTGGCAACCGCTCCGGCCGGTGTAGCCTTGGAAGACTGTCCGCCGGTATTGGAATAAACCTCCGTATCGAAAACAAGTACATTTACATTTTCACCGGAAGCGAGAACATGATCCAGTCCTCCGTATCCGATATCATAAGCCCAGCCGTCACCACCGAAGATCCACATGGACGGGCGTGTAAGGAGATCCGCATTTTTAACAACGAAGTCCGCATTCTCATCCGTGGGTGCCAGCTTCTTACAGGTTTCGAGAAGTGCTTCGCCGGTGATCCGGGAGGCTCTTCCGTCATCCATAAAATTCAACCAGTTCAGAGCTGCTGTCCCCGCCTTATCCTTCAGGGCTTCCACTGCTGTCTTCAGCTCATTTCTGCGGGCTCTCATGGCGGTTGCCATACCATATCCGAATTCCGCATTATCCTCAAAGAGCGAATTGGCCCATGCAGGTCCCTTCCCTTCCTTGTTGACCGTATACGGAGCCGACGGCGCCGAGCAGCCCCAGATCATGGAGCATCCGGTTGCATTTGCACAGAACATCCGGTCGCCGAAGAGCTGTGTTACCAGCTTTGCATATGGGGATTCGCCGCAGCCCGGACATGCTCCGGAGAATTCCAGAAGCGGCTGTACGAACTGTGATCCCTTCACGGTATCCGGTCGGAACGGAACCTTGCGGTCTTCATTATGAACGGTTTCAAACAGCTGATCGAATTCCGCCTGCTGCTTCTCCATGAAGTCCGTATCCGCAGCTTCCATCTCCAGCGCCTTCTTCCGGGCCGGGCAGACCGAAGCACAGGATCCGCAACCGGTGCAGTCCTTGGCGGAGAAGCCAAGCACGAAATACATATCCTTCATACCCTTCATGGGCTTTGCCTGGGGATAAGCCTTCGCCTCCTCTGCCGTCAGAACAAAGGGACGGATCACGCCGTGGGGACATACCATGGAACACATATTACACTGCATGCAGTTTCCGGAGCACCAGTGGGGAAGATCCGCTGCGATCCCCCGCTTCTCATAGGCTGCCGTTCCGGAGGGTACCATTCCGTTTGCCGTCTCTACAAATACGGAAACCGGACAGTCATCCCCTGCCAGTGTGTTGGTGGGGACCAGAATATCATTCAGATAATCCGTCTGAAGCCGATCCCGGCCCACCAGCTTCTCCGGAGCCGGATCGTCCGGAGCCGTCTTCCAGTGTTCGGGAACCTCTACCTCATGAACACTCTCCACACCGCCGTCAACCGCCGCACAGTTCATGTCCACAATATTCTGTCCCTTCCGGGAATAGGTCTTTACGATGGCATCCTTCATATAGCCTACAGCTTCATTGATATCAATGATCTTTGCAATGGTGAAATAGGCCGCCTGGAGAACTGAGTTCGTTCTTCTGGCACCCAGTCCCACCTTCTTCGCTATATCCACCGCATTGCAGGTATAGAAACGAATGTTGTTTCCGGCGATATAACGCTTTACAGCGGCCGGAAGATGCTGCTCCAGTTCCTCATCGGACCAGGTACAGTTCAGCAGGAAGGATCCCCCGGGCTTCACATCCTGCACCATATCATACTTGGAAAGATAGGCACTGTTATGACATGCCACAAAATCCGCCTGCTTAACATAGTAGGTGGACTTAATGGGTTTATCACCAAACCTAAGATGCGAGATGGTCACGCCTCCGGACTTCTTTGAATCATACTGGAAATATGCCTGTACATATTTCTCCGTGTGGTCACCGATGATCTTAACGGAGTTTTTGTTTGCGCCGACGGTTCCGTCTGCTCCAAGGCCCCAGAATTTGCAGGCTACGGTTCCCTCCGGTGCCACGTCCGGATTGGATGTAACCGGCAGGGACAGATTTGTCACATCATCATTGATGGAGATCGTGAATTCCTTCTTCGGCGCATCACTCCAGAGATTCTCAAATACCGCCTGGATATCTCCCGGCTGAACATCCTTGGAGCCAAGGCCGTAACGGCCGCCGGTGATCAGGCAGTCCTTCCACTGCGTATCCCGAAGCGCCGCACAGATATCCAGATAGAGAGGCTCTCCAGCTCCTCCGGGCTCCTTTGTCCGATCCAGAACCGCAATTTTCTTCACGGTCTCCGGAAGAACACGGAGCAGATGCTGTGCGGAGAAGGGCCGATAGAGATGTACCTCTACGATACCGACTTTTTTACCCTTTGC
Organism: uncultured Lachnospiraceae bacterium; assembly: GCA_902796375.1. GTDB lineage: Bacteria > Bacillota > Clostridia > Lachnospirales > Lachnospiraceae > Eubacterium_Q. The sequence continues at coordinate 11,198 of CADBOW010000009.1, forward strand.
GTTCAGGTAATCAACCACCTCCTCGACTGCGTCGCAGACCGATCCCATGGCCACGATCACCTCGGTGGCATCCTCTGCCCCGTAGTAATTGAAGGGCTTATAATCCGTACCGATCTTCTCGTTGACCATATTCATGTATTTTTCAACTATATCCACCGTACCGAGATATGCCGGATTGCATGCCTCGCGATGCTGGAAGAAGGTCTCCGGCTGTTCCGCGGAACCCAGCAGATGGGGGTGATTCGGATTCAGCGCATTTTCACGGAAACGGCGCACCGCATCCCAATCCACCATGGTTCCCAGTTCATCATAGTCCCATACCTCGATCTTCTGGTACTCATGGGAGGTTCGGAAGCCGTCAAAGAAATGCATCATGGGAAGCTTTCCGGCGATGGTGGACAGATGTGCCACTGCCGCCAGATCCATAACCTGCTGCACATTGTTGGAACAGAGCATGGCGAAGCCCGTCTGACGGCATCCCATAACATCGGAATGATCTCCGAAAATGGAAAGCGCATGCGTTGCCAGGGCCCGGGCTGCCACATGAAAGACTGCCGGCGTCTGTTCTCCGGCAAGCTTATACATATTCGGGATCATCAGAAGGAGTCCCTGGGAAGCCGTAAATGTTGTGGTATATGCACCTGCCGTTATGGAGCCGTGTACAGCACCTGCCGCGCCGCCCTCCGATTCCATCTCGATGATCCTTACCTGCTCGCCGAAGAGATTCTTCCTTCCATCTGCTGCCCATTCATCCATACTTTCTGCCATGGGGGAGGACGGAGTGATCGGATAGATTGCGGAAACCTCG
>CADBOW010000010.1 GCA_902796375.1 uncultured Lachnospiraceae bacterium
CGCGTCCTCCCAATCTTCCCAATCTTCCCAATCTTCCCAATCTTCCCAATCTTCCCAGTCTTCCCAATCTTCCCAGTCTTCCGGTTCTTTCGGATCCTCGTCACTCTTCTCCCTGTAGAATACGGAATATCCTCCGATTCCCATAGCTGAAAGGTCCTTCACCTTCAGCCGGAGATTGGTTCCTCCTTCCCTGACCTCTTCAATTTCAGGCTCCGGCGGTGCGATGACGAAATAATAATCCTTCACGGCAGGATCCTCCGGATCCAGGCATTTTCCGGCAGCAGTTACGGTCACTCGCCCAGTACCGCACTGTACATTTTCACCGTATTCCAGCGTATAATCCTCATCCGGCTTCAGCCTATAACTCTGTCCGTAGATGAATACCTCCGGCAGGATCGGCTCTCCGGTGTAGATATAGTATGCATCCACCGGTCCTCCCCAGTAGGGCCTCCGGAAATAGATATCATCCGGAATCACTCTCTTTACCGTAATGACCGTGGACATCATTCCCACGCCTTCCACGGTAATGATCACCCTGGCCTTTCCCGGGCCAAGGGCTTTGAAATGTGCCATTGACCCATCCCGATCCACTGTCATTTCAACGACCCGGTCTCCGCCCTCCGCCAGTTCCCAGCGGATCTCTGCATCTCCGATCTCCTGATCGGATGACCCGTCAAAACTAAGCTCGATGTCCGTTTCCGTGTCCTTTTTTTTCGTTGAATCATAATAATACAGGGTCTTACCCTGGTCGGTCAGTGTCATCTGCACATTCGGAAGCTTCTCGCAGAATCCTTTAATAGGGAAGTTGTCAAAGGAATAGTCCTTCCAGGCCCATCCATACAGTTTGGACATATGCGCATCCCGAAATTCCTGATCCGCATAATCCATCCATTTCCCATTGATACAGATCGCAGTCTCTCCGGGATTCACGATACCCACAGAATGCTCATAGCTATTCTTCGTAAGATTATATGGGATCTGGACGGAGTATAGCCCATTTTCCTCCAGACTGGTGATCACGATGGCATAGTGCTGTCCCTTCTGGATCAGCACCGGCGTATCCAGATGGATCTTATGGAATCCCCCGAAGGGAAACTTCTCCCGTCCGGATACCGCCAGAACTCCATCCTCCGGAGAAGAATATCCGTCCGCAGACAGAACATAAACCTCATACTTTACAGTAGTTTCGGGATTCATGGTCATGAAGGAAATGTCCTTCAGCCGCTCATTTCCCTTTGCGGTGAATATGTTCGCCATCCGAAGACTTGCGTCATCGAATCCGTTGCATTTCATGCTGGCGGTATACATCCTGTCATATTCATCCAGGAAGTAGCCTTCTTCCGTGGTGGCCTCATCAAATTCCAGCGCCTCCGGCATGCAAATCCCCTGATCATAGTAAGAGAGCCAGAAATATCCGGTATGAACATCCGAGGTTGCCACATAGGGAGCCCGATCCTGGCCCCGCAGAAGGCCCCATTCCCCATCTCCTTTATTGGGGAAGGACACCTCTCCGGAGCCCCAGCTGTTCTTCACCAGCCAGGCACCATTTTCTTCCGGCTGATGTTCCTCCGGAAAATTCTCCTTCGGATAAGCATCATCCCAGCCCACGATGGCCACGACATGATCTGTGGGGACACGGTTCTTCCACGTGTAATGCGCCCAGTTCTCTTCGTTGGTATACTTTTCGTCTGAACAATAGACGATACTGACACCGCGCTTTGCCAGAAGCTGTTCCTTAATGGCAGCAGTTCCCGCCGGATTATAAACATACTGCCTCTCTTCATCCTCGTTCGCCGGAGAAGGCAACAAATAACTGCTCTTCAGGATATAATCCTGCATATCCCGGTACCTGCTGTCCAGGGTCCAGTCGTCCTTCAAGCTATAGCAGTAATTCCGGTAGCCGCCGTCGATCACCCTCTGTTCCGTATATCCGTTTTTCCCACGGTATTCCAGCAGAGGATCCTTCGACTCATCAACGGGTCCGGTTCCCGATGCAAAGGTATTCGTCGCATAATATGTATACCCACCACTGTAAACCTCAAAAATACCGTCCTTCAGATGATACACGCCTTCCCCGTGCTGGGGATCCCCAGGACAGTCAAAATAGGTGGACGCAAAGTATGTCATCTGCTTCTCGGAAATGTCCAGTGTCTTGTAGGCCTCCGGATCATCCTCCAGCAAGCTGCCCAGTATGCTTGTCTCTGCAGAAGAAACCGCGGCAAACCCCCAGCAGGTACCGAAGGGCTCCTGCAGCTTTACGCCGGTGACATAGCAACGGTCCCCGATACCGTCTCCGTCCGTATCTACATTCCGAAGATCAAAACGCTCCGGGAAGGACTTACTTTCCTTCAGCAGTTTTTCCTTCGATTCCTCGGCGGTAAACTGCGGTTCCGAAACGGAAAGCAGCGGTTCCGTACCCTGTTCTCCATCCACATCACTCTCTAAACCCGATTCCTCTATAGTCTCTGCAAGTGCGATAAAACCGTTTTCTCCGTATCCCCCGAGGATCATGGCAGCCGACATCGCCCCGGTAAGAATCCTCCCGGTACATCTTCTCATTTTTCCCATACAGCCCCTCCTCAATCGTGACACCTGCATCCCCAAGGTTCAGCAATACACCGGTATAGTGGTTCTTACGCATTAAGGATCCCCGTCTTCTTCAGAACGTCTTTGATCTTCTCCACCGGCGTTATGGTCAGTTCCTTCTTTACTTCTTCGGGAATGTCCTCCAGATCCTCCACATTTTCCTTGGGAATGAACACGGACTTCACTCCGGCCCGGACTGCGGCCATAAGCTTCTCC
>CADBOW010000011.1 GCA_902796375.1 uncultured Lachnospiraceae bacterium
CTGCGCCTCCGGCGGGAACCGGTTTGACCTGGGGATCCTTTCCTATTTTCCGCAGATCTGGGCCAGCGATGACAGCGACGCCGTGGCGCGAACGGAGATCCAGACCGGCTACAGCTACGGCTATCCCATGAGTACGGTGACCGCCCATGTGTCGGATGTTCCGAATCATCAGACCCTCCGTCGCACGCCCCTGATGACCCGCTTCAACGTGGCGGCCTTCGGCGTGCTGGGTTATGAATGCAATCTCTGTGACATGAAGGAAAATGAACGTGAGATGGTCGCCCGGCAGATCGTCCTCTATAAGGAATGGAGAGAGACATTTTTCTTCGGACACTTCTACCGCGGCCGGAGTATCGGACAGGCGGGGGCTGTGGGGGCCGGACTTCCCGGAGGCTTCAGCGTGCTCGCTCCCACCGCCGGAAATGTTACGGAGTGGACGGTGGTCTCTCCGGACGGACGAAAGGCGGCAGGCATGCTGCTCCAGCTTCTGACCCGGCCGAATGTCCAGACGGAGATCTATCATGCGAAGGGGCTGATCGCCGATCAAAAATATAGTTTCAAAAATATTGAAATGAAGTATAATATAAAGGAGTTCGGAAGCCTGGTGAATCTCGTGGCGCCCATCCATGTGAAGCCGGACGGCATGGTCCATAATATCATTGCGAAGAAGGTGAAAATGGATGGCGAAACGGAGGAAATGCTCCTGTACGGAGATGCACTGATGCATGCGGGAGTCCATGTGGCACAGGCTTACTCCGGCACGGGCTACTCCGGCGAAGTACGACATATGCCGGATTTCTCGTCGCGGCTCTATCTGATGGAGGCGGCGGAAGAAAAAAGGCCGGGATAAAGGGGGAAGAATATGTCGAACTATCCTTTGACGACAGAACCGAAGTCCGGAAAGGGCGGCTTCAGGATCCGGTATGACTCACCGGTCACACTGACCTTTGCGCTCCTGTCCCTGGCAGCACTGGGACTGGGATATCTTACAAAGGGATGGACCACGGAGAATCTGTTCTCCGTCTATCGTTCCAGCTTCGGACCGCTCTGGATCCTGCGGCTCTTCGGGCATACGCTGGGACATGCGGACATGACACATTTCGTATCCAATATGACGCTGTTCCTGCTGCTGGGTCCTCAGCTGGAGAACCGCTACGGCGGGAAGAATCTTCTGGAAATGATGGGGATCGTGTCTGTGATCTCGGCTGTGTTCCAGATGATCTTCTTCCCGAAGGTCATGCTCCTGGGAGCCAGCGGCATAGTATTCATGATGATCATCCTGACCTCGGCGGTGAATCTGAAGGAGGGAGGAATCCCGCTGTCCATGATCCTGATCGTGCTGATCTATCTGGGGAGTGAGCTCTGGGATGCCTTTACGGCACACGATAATATCTCACATCTGACACATATTATAGGGGGGATCTGCGGTGCGGTCTTCGGCTTCCTGTATGCGAAGGATCCGAAACTGAGCGAAGATCTCCCACGATAGAAAAAAGCAGCTCCCGGAGCTGCTTTTTTCTATGGCGTTTTATTTGACTTTCGGGCCGTGTGAGATTAGAATGAAAGGTGGTTTTGTTTGTGCATCCGAAGGCATTTTCTGACCACCGGAATATCGGAGACACAAGGAAAGGAGGCGAGACATGAGTAAGAAGAAAAAAATACTCATGTTTACATTTTTCGGAGTATGGATCCTGGTTTTCCTGATCGGGTCGATTCTGCTTCAGGGGAGATACGATAAGTTTGAAACGATCCAGGAGACCATGCGGGATGCGGTTCTTCATGAGACGAATCAGATCTCGCTGTTTGGGATCAAGGATGTAAATCCTGCGGTGATCTCCGGGTTCGCGGTTACGGCGGTGCTGCTTCTGCTGGCACTGATCATCCGGATCGCCGTGATTCCCAGATTCAAGCTGATCCCCGGAAGATTTCAGATGCTGCTGGAGGAATGGGTGGGGTTCTTTGACCGTCTGGCAAAGTCAAACAGTCCCCACAGGAACAAGTTCCTGGGCGCGTACCTTTTCACGGCGGGCAGCTATATTTTCGTTGGAACCTGTTTCGAGCTGTTCGGGCTCCAGGTAAATACCACAGAGGGACATCCCATTGCCCTGCCTGCGCCGCTGGCGGATATCAACGGGGCCATCATGATGGGATGCCTGTCCTATCTGGTGATCCTTTCCGGCGGAATCGCGGGAAATGGAATGAAGGGCGTCGGAAAGACGCTGAAGGACTTCTCACTTCCGATCTCCATGAGCTTCCGACTCTTCGGAGCGTTGCTCTCCGGAGCGCTGGTCACGGAGCTGGTTTATTATTATGTCACGCTCAGCTACGTGCTTCCGGTGATCGTCGGAGTCCTGTTTACTCTGCTGCATGCACTGATTCAGACCTATGTCCTGACCATGCTGACCTCGGTGTTCTACGGAGAGGTCTGCGAGTAGCGGCAGCTCCGCAGAGAAACACAGAGCAGATCCGCGGACAGCGGTTTCATGAATAGATAGTAAGAACGAGAATCATAAATAAAAATGATGGAGGGTTTTAAAATGAAGCTTCAGATTTCCAAGAAATTACCGATCATTCTTGCAGGTGTGATCCTGATCCTGCTGACAACCATGATTCTGGGTATCACCGCCCAGGCGAAGGAAGCAACGGCGGAAAAGGCTGCGAAGGAGAAGGTTGCAGCGAGCCAGGTACTTCATGATGAGGCGGTTGCGACAGCCGTTGATGAAAATGGTGCCATGATCATTGAATCGGAGGAGACAGATCAGAATACAGGCTCCAAGGCATGGGCAGCAGCCATCGCCGTAGGACTTGCGGCAGCGGCCGGAGCCATCGGTATGGGACTTGCCATTGGTAAGTCGGCAGAAGGAATCTCCCGTCAACCGGAGGCAGAAGGAAAGATCCGTACCACCCTCATGCTGGGACTTGTCTTCATCGAGACCGCGATCATTTACGCATTGATCGTCGCCATTCTGATCATATTCGTCATGTGACGGATGAAGCGGAGTAGGATTTATCGATACGGAAAAATTACAAGGAATAGAAAAGAGGCGGATTATGGGAATTCCCTTAAATATCGACTGGCAGCAGATCCTGCTGCATCTCCTGAATTTCACACTGCTTTTTGCGGGCCTGTATTTTCTGTTGTATAAGCCTGTAAAGAATTTTATGGAGAAGAGAGACCAGCATTATAAGGACATGCAGAAATCGGCGGACGACATGCTGGAACAGGCACAGAATGCAAAGCTGGAGTATGAAGGAAAGCTTGCGGAGGCTGATAAGGAGATCGCCGGAAGAAAACGGGCAGCTGCGGAGGAGATCGAGCAGATGCGTCGCACCCGGGAGAAGGAAGCGGAAGCGCAGGCCAAAAAGATCGTGGCAGACGCCAAGGACGAAGCGAAGGCCATGCGGACGCAGATCGTGGACGGGGCACGGAAGGAGATCACGGAAATGGTGGAGCATGCCGCAGAGAAAATCCTTCTGTCCGAGGATGTGTCTACGACCTACGACGCTTTCTTAGATGCGGCGGAAAGGAGTGTGCCGGATGGAGAATCCTAAGAAGGCACAACTGTATTCCGCAGAGGCACCGAATGAGGAGCAGCGGGAACGGTTTGAGCGGTTTCTTGCAAAAAAATACGGACAGACGGTGGAACTGGTATGGATCAGGGATGAAAGCCTGAAATCCGGTTTCCGTCTGAACTTTGAGGGAGAGGTCTATAACTGGACACCCGAGGGCCGGGTTCAGCAGCTGAAGGATAAGGTTGATGAGATCAACCGGATGAAGCTGGGAAGGAAGAACCAGACGAAGAACCTGATCTCCCTCATTAAATCGTCCCTGGACAGCTGGACACTGGAGGCGATTCCCGTGGAGGAAGGCCGTGTTCGGAGCGTAGGGGACGGGATCGTGATCGCTACGGGTCTGGAATCCGTAGTCTACGGCGAGATCGTGCTGTTTGAGTCCGGGGTGCGGGGGATGGTACAGGAACTCCGACAGGGAGAGATCGGTATCGTTCTTTTCGGCGATGATGAAGAGATCAGTGAGGGCAGTATCGTCCGGCGGACCAAGAAGACAGCGGGAATCCCGGTCAGCGAGGCGTATCTGGGACGCGTTGTGGATGCGCTGGGAAGCCCCATTGACGGATATGGTGAGATTCCCGCAGATGACTATCGTGAGATTGAAAGTCCGGCTCCTGGGATCATCGACCGGCAGCCGGTTTCAGAGCCCATGAATACAGGGCTTCTGTCCATTGATTCCATGTTCCCCATCGGACGGGGGCAGAGAGAGCTGATCATCGGGGACCGGCAGACCGGCAAGACATCCATCGCATTGGACACCATACTGAATCAGAAGGGAAATGACGTGGTCTGCATCTATGTCGCCATCGGCCAGAAGGCCAGCAGTGTGGCGCATCTGGTAGGGACCCTCAGAAATCATGGGGCGATGGAGCATACGATCGTGGTTGCGGCCACGGCCAGTGATCCGACACCGCTTCAATATATCGCACCCTATGCGGGTACCGCGCTGGGAGAGTATTTCATGCAGCACGGGAAAGACGTTCTGATCGTTTATGACGACCTGTCCAAGCATGCGGTAGCCTATCGTGCTCTGTCGCTGCTGCTGGAACGGTCACCGGGCCGTGAGGCATATCCGGGGGATGTATTCTATCTGCATTCCCGGCTGCTGGAACGGTCGGCGCATTTGTCCGCGCGTAAGGGCGGCGGCTCCATGACGGCACTCCCCATCGTGGAAACCCAGGCGGGAGATGTGTCCGCCTATATTCCGACCAATATCATTTCCATCACAGACGGACAGATATTCCTGGAGAGCAACCTGTTCTTTGCGGGACAGAGACCGGCCGTAAATGTAGGTCTTTCGGTTTCCCGTGTGGGCGGTGCGGCGCAGACCCGTGCGATGAAGCGGGCCACGGGAAGCATACGTCTGGACCTGGCACAGTACAGGGAAATGGAAGTGTTTACACAGTTTTCCAGCGACCTGGACGAATCCACCAAGCGTCAGCTGCAATATGGGCAGGGACTGATGCGCCTGCTTCGGCAGCCGCAGAACCAGCCCTTCCGACAGTTCGAGCAGGTGATCATTCTGGTGGCGGCCAACGGGCATGCTCTGGAGGATATTCCGGTGGATCGGATGCTTGATTTCCGAAGCCGGCTGCTGGAGCATTTTCGGACACAGGAGGAAGCGCTCTGTGATGAGATCGAGGTGTCCGGAAATCTGACGGACGATAACAAAGAAGAGATCATACGAATCGCAAAGGAATTTGCTGAGACCTATCTGGCACAGGAGCAGGACCCGGGAGCAGGGTCCGAAAGTGAAGCGCAGGAGTAAAGCCCGGGAGCAGGGAATGAGAGTAGGGCCTGGAAGCAGAACCCGGGAGTAAACGAAGGGACAGGTCAGGATCGGAGTTGATCCGGGAAGCCGGAGCAGAATATGGCAAGTACAAAGGAAATAAAAAACAGAATCGAAAGTGTTCAGAATACGCAGAAGATCACGAATGCCATGTATCTGATCGCATCCACGAAGCTGACGAAGGCGAGGGCGGAGCTGGATAAGACGCTGCCGTATTTCCGGCTGCAGGAATCGGAGATGAAACGGATCTTCCAGCGGAGAAATGATGTGGACAGCCACTATTTCTACCCGGAGACCGGACGAAAGTCGGCGGAGGCCTATGCCTATCTTGTGATCACTGCGGATAAAGGACTTGCGGGCGCATATAATCATAACATACTGAAAATGGCGGAAGAGGAACTGAAGAAGCATAAGAATACCATGCTTTACGTGGTGGGGGAATACGGCCGGCAGTACTTCAGGCGGCGGAAGATCCCCATTGAAAGGTCCTTCCTTTATACGGCGCAGAATCCCACCTTCCGCAGAGCGCGGGAGATCAGTAATGTGCTTCTGGATCTGTATAATACAGGGAAGGCGAATGAGATCCGTATCATTTTCAGTCAGTTGGAACGGGGCGGGCAGGCGGTTCCCCGAAAGTCCCAGCTGTTACCCTTCGAACGGGGACAGTTCGGCCGGATGGAGATCCGGGAAGGGGAGATCCGGAAGGAATATGAATTCTTTCCGAATGTAACCGCCGCACTGGAGAATATCGTGCCGAGTTATATCGCCGGCTATATCTACGGGGCTCTGGTGGAGAGCTTCTGCAGCGAGCAGAATGCCAGGATGAATGCCATGAAGGCCGCAAATGATAATGCGGATGAGCTTCTGGGGAATCTCTCCGTGGAATATAACCGGGTGCGGCAATGGGCCATCACCCAGGAGATCACGGAGGTGTCGGCAGGCGCAAAGGCCCAGAGAAAGAAGAAGCAGAAACGCCGGGAGCAGGAGGCGGCCGGCGTGCAGCAGATAGAAAGGAGACGGGCAGACAATGATTAAGGGGAAGATCGTTCAGGTATCCGGACCGGTGGTGGACTGCCTTTTTCCGGAGGGACAGCTTCCGAGACTGCGGGAGGCCCTGACCGTAAAGGTAACTAATGAAATCCGATATATGGAGGTGGCACAGCTGCTGGGGGATTCCCAGGTGCGCTGCATCATCCTTTCCCAGAGTGAAGGACTGGCGCGGGATATGGAGGTTCGCGGCAAGGGAACCGGGATCCGCGTCCCGGTGGGAGAAGTGACCATCGGACGGATGTTTAATGTTCTGGGACAGCCCATCGACGGAGGGAAGCCCATTTCCAAGAAGGCGGAGCGCTGGCCGATCCACAGGAAGGCGCCGGCCTTTGACGAGCAGAAGACCGCAGTGGAGATCCTGGAGACGGGGATCAAGGTGGTTGATCTGCTGGAGCCCTATGCCAAGGGCGGAAAGATAGGACTTTTCGGTGGAGCGGGTGTCGGCAAGACCGTTCTGATCCAGGAGCTGATCCATAACGTTGCCATGGAGCATGGCGGATATTCCATCTTCACGGGCGTGGGAGAGCGAAGCCGGGAAGGAAATGACCTTTGGAATGAAATGAAGGAAAGCGGCACCATCGATAAGACGGCGATGGTTTTCGGACAGATGAATGAGTCCCCCGGCGTCCGCATGCGGGTGGCCCTGACGGGGCTTACGATGGCGGAGTATTTCCGGGATATGGAAAACCGGGATGTGCTGCTCTTTATAGACAATATTTTCCGTTTTGTACAGGCGGGATCGGAGGTTTCCACGCTGCTTGGACGTATGCCCTCCGCAGTGGGCTATCAGCCGACACTGGCCTCGGAAATGGGTGAGCTCCAGGAGCGGATCACCTCCACGGGTTCCGGTTCGGTCACCTCGGTACAGGCGGTTTATGTTCCGGCGGATGACCTGACGGATCCTGCGCCGGCTACGACATTTTCCCATCTGGATGCGACTACGGTTCTCAGTCGGCGGATCGCCGAGCAGGGAATCTATCCGGCGGTGGATCCGCTGGCGTCCACTTCGCGGATCCTGGAAGCGGATGTGGTAGGCGAGGAGCATTATCGTGTGGCCCGGAGTGTGCAGGAATATCTGCAGAAGTATAATGAGCTGCAGGATATCATTGCGATCCTGGGTATGGACGAGCTTTCGGATCAGGATAAACGGGTGGTGAACCGGGCCAGAAAGATCATACGTTTTCTGTCCCAGCCCATGTATGTGGCAGAGAAATTCACCGGAAATCCGGGTGTGTTTGTTCCCCTGTCCGAGACCATCCGCGGCTTCTCGGAGCTGCTGGCGGGAACCTATGATGATCTTCCGGAAGCAGCATTCTTCAATGTGGGCACCGTAGACGATGCGGTAAAGAAGGCGGAGACCTTATAACAACCGGGCGGAAGCCTGAGAGCCTGTATCGGGCGGGCGGAAGCCTGAGAGCCTGTATCGGGCGGGCAGAAGCCTGAGGCCCTGTGCCGGGCGGGCAGGAAACAGAGGGAAAGCTATGGCGAAGGCATTCAGTACAAGAATATATGAGGCGGACAGCCCCTTCTATGAAGGAGAGCTGGAATCTCTGGTCATTCCCACCATTGACGGGGAGTACGGGATCATGGCGGATCACCGGAATCTGGTGATCGCGATCGTTCCCGGCATTCTGCGGTATCGGATTCCCGGAGAAGAGATGCGGACGGCGTCGGTCTCCGAGGGAATGGTACGGATCGAGGACGGGGATGTGCTGGTGCTGGTGAATACCGCGGAGCGGCCGGAGGAAATCGATGAAGCCCGGTCCAGAGCCCGGGCGGAGGAGGCGAAGGAGATCATGCTGCAAAAACGCAGCATGCAGGAATATTACACGGCGGAGGCTACGCTGCGCCGTGCCATGGTTCGGTTGAAGGTGACCGGAAACCATGAGATCGACTGATAGGAAGCGAATTTTAGAAAGCCATGAAGAGTTCAAAAAGGCGAATTAAAACCATAGACTGGATCATGATCTTTCTCATCGCGGCGATCTTTATCTTTGTGATCGTGATGAGTTCTGTACAGAGCATGGATACCCTCACAAAGAAGGTGGAGGAAATATCCGAGCTCCGTCTGGATACCATTCGGGGAGAGTTTCAGGAATCACTTACGGCCGAGCAGACCGCACTGAACCGCTTTGCGGATGATGTGGAGGAAATGCTGAAGGACAAGGCGGATGATTCCGAGCTTCGTGCCTATATTCAGGAATATAAGGAAGAACAGCTGGCCCGTTCCAACGGTGTCACATTTAACAGCTATGTTGCGTCCCGGGATTTTGTTTACATCCCGGATTTTGACATGCCCTCCAACTATCATGCCACCGAGCGGGCGTGGTACGTGGGAGCGGTGGATTCCAAGGGGGCCATCTACATCACGGAGCCGTACATCGACCAGATGAGCAATGAGATCTGTTTCACCATGTCCAAGGTGCTCAGTGATGAAAATACCGTGGTCAGCATGGATTTCACTCTCAGTGACGTTCAGAAATCCATAGATAAAATGGTGGGCCTCCAGGAGGACTATTCGGCACTGATCATTACAAAGGACAGGATGATCGTGGGTTACTCGGACATGTCCTATGTGGGCTCCTATGTGGATACCAGTCTTCCGGATTATAATTATGTGGTGGACCGGGTGATCACCTCCGACGGCCATGAGAATTTCAACGAGCTGGTGGGGGACAAGGAGGTTACCGTATTCAGCACCCAGACAAATAACGGCTGGTATCTGATCCTTGCAGCCAATCAGCGGACCCTGTATTGGGACACATATCGGGAGATCATCGTCCGGGCGCTGATCCTGGTGGGGATGCTGATCCTTATCATCACACTGTATGTCTTCGCGGCCTTGAACCGGACGAAGGCAGAAAGAGCACTGGAAGCGAAAAATGAGTTTCTGTCAAATATCTCCCAGGAGCTGCGTGAGCCTCTGAACCGGATCGTAAATCTGAGCGGATCCGAGCATCTGGAAAACAGCGTGGATATCCATGAAAGCATGGACCGGATCAAGGAGTCCGGCCTGCAGCTGGACGGCATGCTGGACAATCTGTTCTCCTACAGTACCATGGTCCGGGAGGAAGCGGAGAAGCAGAAGAAGCCGGACCAGAAGCATAAGAAGGACATTTCCCGTACGGTACGGATCGCCCGGATCTTTATCATCGTTTTCCTGGCGATCATCATGGGGATCAACATTTTCCTGAATGTGCGTCAGGCAACCAAAAATGCGCGGCTGTCCATGACCATTGACGCCCAGAGCTACTCCAATGAGGTAATGAGCTGGCTGGAGGAGCAGGAAACGGTCCTGAACATGTATGTGGATTTCATTTCCGTGAATCCCGGAATCCTGGAGAATTATGATGAATGCGTAGCCTGGATGAACGGGATCGCCAAGGAGCATGAGGAGATCTCGGTCTGCTATATGGCGAATCCCCATGCGAAGAATGTCATTATCATGAATAACGGCTGGAAGCCGGGCCCGGGCTGGGAAGTTGAGGAACGCCAGTGGTATAAGGATACCATCCGTTCGGAGGATGGGTTCAACATTTCCGCACCCTATATGGATGAGCAGACAGGGTTGTATTGCGTAACTCTGTCGCGGGTGGTATACGGAACGGAGGGAGAATTCCTGGGAATCTTCGGAATCGATTTCTTCATCGACAAGCTGACCAGGATCCTCGGGGAAAGCTACGATACCTATACCTATGCCTTCCTGACGGATGTTTCGGGGCAGATCATCAATCACCCGAACAAGGAGTATGAGATGTCGTCCTCCCATGCAGTCAATGTATCGAACACCGTGTACAGCTCCATGCGTGAGGGCGAACAGCTGAAGACCATCCGTGATTATGATGATTCGCTGGTGATCGTGAACCGGCTGTTTATCGAGGATACCAGCTTCTATCTCTATACGGTCAGCGACTGGCTGTATGTCTATGCGGGCAGCCTGATCTGGATCTTTGTCAGCACCATGCTGTTCCTGCTCTGCATTATCATCGTAAACTGGGCCATCAACCGGATCATCCGGTGGCAGACGGATGTGAACCGGAAGCTGCAGGATGCGGTGGATTACGCCACCAGCGCAGGGAAGGCCAAGTCCCAGTTCCTGGCGCAGATGAGTCATGAGATCCGGACGCCCATCAATGCGGTGATCGGTATGGATGAAATGATCCTCCGGGAGACCGAGGATCCGAAGATGAAGGAATACGCCACAAATATACAGAGCGCCGGCAGGACCCTGCTGGAGCTGATCAACAGTATTCTGGACTTCTCCAAGATCGAAGAAGGAAAGATGGAGATCCATCCGGTGAAATATGAGACCCGGCAGATGGCGGATTATCTCATCAATATGATCGAGGAAAGAGCGGAGAAGAAAGGACTTACATTTTCGGCGGATATTTCCGAGGAGCTTCCGGAATCTCTCTTCGGGGATGATGTCCGTCTGAAGCAGGTGATCGTGAACCTGCTGACAAATGCAGTGAAATACACCCATGAAGGCAGCGTGACACTTCGGATGTCCGGATGCTTTGAAGGAGAGGAGAATTATCAGCTGACGGTATCCGTGGAGGATACGGGAATCGGAATCAAGGAAGAGGATATGGAGAAGCTCTTCGAATCCTTTGAACGACTGGAGGAGGAGAAGAACCGGAATATCGAAGGAACCGGTCTGGGAATCTCCATCGTGCAGGGGCTTCTGACACGGATGAACAGCCATCTGGAGGTGGAGAGTACCTACGGAGAGGGCTCCCGTTTCTTCTTCACGGTACAGCAGCGGATCATCAACCGTACGCCCATCGGAACCTATGTCCGTGAGAAGCGGGGTGAAGATACCTGGAAGGAAGCGTTCTATGTGAAGGGCGCGGATATCCTGGTGGTGGATGATAACGACATGAACATTAAGGTGGCCGACGGACTGCTCAGTCTGTACAGGATCAAACCGGATACGGCATCCGGCGGAAAGAAGGCTCTGGAGCTGGCGCGGAAGAAGCGGTATGACCTGATCTTCCTGGATCATATGATGCCGGGAATGGATGGCATGGAAACCCTCCGCAGGATGCAGCAGGAGGATCTGGTATATGATACTCCGGTGATCTGTCTCACCGCGAATGCCATTTCCGGAGTCCGGGAGAAATATCTGGAGGCAGGATTTGCGGATTATCTCTCCAAGCCCATCGAGATCAGAGAGCTGGAGAAGATCCTGGGGAAGTACCTGCCGGAGGAAATGCGTGTTCCGGTGGAGGATGGCTGGACAGATGTGGGAGACACGGCTGCTGCTGTGAGCGAGGGCGTGAAGCAGGATGGTACGGCTGCTGCCGGAGCGGAAGGCGTGAAGGGAAATGATGCGGCTTCTGCCGGAGCGTCTGCCGGAGGAAACCCCGTGGACAGATTACGGGAGCATGGATTTGATACAAAGACCGGAATCGAGTATTCTGCCGGTCTGGAGAATTTCTATCTGGATGTGGTCCGGGCCTTTGCGGACGGATATGAAGAAAAGGCGAAGGATATCCGGGAGGATTATGAAGCGGGAAGATGGGACGATTACCGGACCCGTGTGCATGCGCTGAAGAGCACCGCGAAAATGATCGGAGCCATGGAGCTGGCCGAGGAAGCGCTGGGCCAGGAAACGGCGGCCAGGGAAGAGGATGCGGAGACCCTGAAGAGCGGATACCGTCCGCTGATGGAGCATTATGAGCAGACAGTCAGGATCATACAGGAGATCATGGCATCCTGAGGAACGAAAGAACGGATACAACAAGGAGGACGGAAATGTCGAAGATACTGATCGTAGACGATGAGCCGATGATACTCATGGTAACAAAACAGATCCTGTCGGAGAAATATGAGATCGTATGCGCAGGCAGTGCAAAGGAAGCACTGGAGCTCTATCCGAAGGAACGGCCGGATCTGATACTGACAGACCTGCTGATGCCGGGCATGACAGGCTTTGAAATGCACCGGACACTGATGGCAGCCTATGGCGATGAGATCCCGGTTATGTACATGACTGCGGATGATCCGGAGGACTTCGAAGGCAAGGGCTTCGACCTGGCAGCGGCGGACTATATTCATAAACCCTTCCGGGCGGATGTGCTGCTGCGCCGGGTGGATAAGCTCCTGAGCTGACAGACCAGCTGACAAA
>CADBOW010000012.1 GCA_902796375.1 uncultured Lachnospiraceae bacterium
AACCTTTACCATGTACACCTTGCAGTCCAGTCCCAGATATGCGCAGGCCATGGACAGTGCGGTTCCCCACTGACCGGCTCCGGTCTCTGTGGTCACACCCTTCAGGCCCTGTTTTTTAGCGTAATATGCCTGTGCAATGGCGGAATTCAGCTTGTGGCTTCCGCTGGTATTATTTCCCTCGAATTTGTAATAGATCTTCGCCGGCGTCTGAAGCTTCTCCTCCAGACAGTAAGCCCGAACCAGCGGAGAGGGACGGAACATCTTATAAAAATCACGGATTTCCTGTGGAATCTCGATAAAGGGGGTATCATTGTCCAGCTCCTGCTTCACCAGCTCCTCACAGAAAATGGGGGTCAGCTCCTCCGCCGTCAGCGGCTGTCCGGTTCCCGGATTCAGCAGCGGTGCCGGTTTTACCTTCATGTCGGAACGAAGGTTGTACCACGCCTTCGGCATCTCATCCTCCGTCAGATAGATTTTATACGGGATCCTGTTACTATTCTCTGCCATGTAAATCTCCTTTTCTACTTGAAAAGACCTGCCCCTGATGGAACGTCGGGGCAGGCCTGAACTATTATTCATCAGACGGTCATGTCACTCATGAACCTGTTAATATCTCTTTCCCTCAAGGGTACCGTTATCCTTGAAATAATAATATTTGTCGTTGATCCAGCGAGATCCTGTCACTCTCTTGCCATCCTCCAGATAATACCACTTCTTTCCGAGTCTCAGCCAGCCCTTCTGCATTGCGCCCTTCTTGCTGAAATGGTAATAATCTCCGTCAATCTTCACCCAGCCGGTCAGCATAACTCCCTTCTTGTTGAAGAAGTAGGTCTTACCCTTGATGGTCTTCATACCGGTGATCATAACGCCGCTCTTGTTGAAATAATACTGGGATCCGCCGATCTTCTTCCAGCCGGTAACGGCGATGCCGCTCTTGTTGAAATAATACGTCTTGCCGTTGATCACCTTCCACTTGCTCTTGATGTATTTTCCGTACTGATCAACATACATTCTTCCCTTGGCTGTGGTCTTCCAGGTATAGATGGAGGGATAGGTCACCTTCATCTTGAAATTGTAGATGCCGGCCTTCTCACTGGAGATCCTGAGAAGATAGGTCCCCTTGTTCAGTGTAAATACAACCTTGCCGTCCTGAAGCTCCGAGGATGAGGAATCAGCCACAAACTTGCCGTTTCCCTTGGTCAGCATATATTTTGCATTCACGTCTTCGGTCTTATCCTTCAGGGTAAAAGCAAGCTTTCCCTTATTCTTCATGGTGAAGCGGTACCAGTCATAGTCATCATTCGCACTCATCATTCCGGTCCAGAGAGTGCCCTTCATATCAGCTGCCTTGATAAAGGTCGCACTGTCGTCGGAGTCATTATTCTTCGAGAAACCGTCAGCAAAGGTCTCCTTTGCAGTATACCAGTAGAATACACATTCGCAGTCTCCCCAGCCCCGGGCACGAACGGCATATTTTCCGGCTCTCAGATAAACCCGGAGGCCTTCGCCGCCGCCATACCAATAGTCATCGAAGATCACATTGTTATCCTCATCACGGATCTCAAGTGCAGCCAACTCGTTTTTGATACAATGGACCTCAAAATAACCGGATTTCCTAATGTTCATCGTATAATAGCTGTCCTTGTCGTCATTGTTGTCATCATCCAGGATCGTCATGGCTTTGTCAAAAACAAATGTAGATCCCTTTCCGACGGGCAATGTACTTGCCTCCACAGATCCTGTGGACAGATTCAATGCCGCACAGATCACAGCTGCCATGGCAAGCAGCAAACCAACCAGTTTCTTCTTCATCTCTTTCCTTCTCCTTTCCTTTTTACCCTTCACAGGCCACATACCGTTTCCTGTTGGGGAAGCGTCTTCACACAAAAACTTCATCCATGATTTTATCATTCAGCCCACGGTCCGTCAATAAAAAACGCCCGTTCCCCTGTCCGGTTTCCGTGGGATCCGATCCGGTTCCCGGTCCGCAGTTTATTTGGTCTTTCCCTGATAAACTCCGGTTTTGCCGAACTTATAATAGCGGCCCTTGATCTTCACTCTTCCGGTCTGCATCACGCCGTTTGCATCGAAGTAATACTTCTTCCCGTTGATCTTTCTCCAACCCACAGCCATATGTCCTTTTGCATGCAGATAATAGGTCTTGTTCTTAACCTTCAGCCAGCCGGTCTGCATCACGCCGTTCTTGCTGAAGTAATACTTCTTCCCGTCGATCTTCCTCCAGCCGGTAACCATGGCGCCGTTCTTGAAGTAGTACCACTTCTCATTCACCTTCAGCCAGCCCCGGACCATCTTTCCGCTGGTATCAAAGTAATACCAGGTTCCGTCGATCTGCTGCCATCCGGTCTGCATCACGCCCTTTTTGTTCAGGTAGAACTTATTCTTCCCGAGGGTGATCAGTCCGGTATCCTTCACGCCCTGTGAATTGATATGGTAGTACTGATCGCCCACATGCATCCAGGAATTCTTCGGATAGGTATTGTTCTCCTTCGGAGAATTCATCTTGATATGCATCGCATGGGCCTCTGTCAGATGGTGGCCACAGGCATAGCATGCCGGC
The DNA here is from genome assembly GCA_902796375.1 of uncultured Lachnospiraceae bacterium. Classification (GTDB taxonomy): domain Bacteria; phylum Bacillota; class Clostridia; order Lachnospirales; family Lachnospiraceae; genus Eubacterium_Q. Next base: position 2,579 of record CADBOW010000012.1, read on the forward strand.
CAGCGGTTCACAACTCCCACATTCCGGTTGTTATGACAGTAGATCTTGGCACATCCGTTCTCATCCCAGCCCACAAATAGCAGGGTATGTACAAAGGGCTTTCCATCCGTTTCATTGGGACAGTAAAGCAGGATCGGATCTCCGGCGGCGATCTCTCCGCCCTTTACATTCTCCAGCCGGATATATCCGGCACTGTCCATGGGGATCACGATCTCCTGAATGGCGGGATCCGCTGCCAGCATATTGTGAAGCGCGGAAGCATGATCATTATACTCCGGCATACCGCCCACCTTCAGACAGTTGGATACGAATTCCGCACACTGCCAGCCATTGACGCATTGATCTCTGGCCAGGCCCTTATCCACATCCACCTTCGTATGGGAAATGGCGAATTTTATGGCAGCCGCAGCATTGTAGGTCCGTCCCTGGTAGGTCTTCTGGCCTTTCCCGGAGCTGCCGGAGGTCTGCACTTCACCGATCCATTCTCCGTTGGTCTTAAAGTCATGCAGCTTTCCCTGGATCACCTTCTGACCGATAACCATGGTGCCCTTCTCATCGAAGTAATACCACTTTTTGCCGATCTTTCTCCAGCCCACCTGTGCGACACCCTTCTTGCTGAAATAGAACCAGCTTCCGTCGATCTTCTTCCAGCCGGTCTGTGCCACACCGTTCTGTCCCAGATAGTACCAGTTCTTACCTACCTTGGTCCATTCGGTCTGCATAACGCCCTTGGCGTTAAAATAGTACCGCTTCCCCTTGATCTCCTTCCAGCCGGTCTGCTTCACTCCGTTCTTGTAGTAATAATACTTATCTCCGGAGGGAACCCAGCCGTTCTTCTTCGCCTTCGATGTCGTGGTCTTCTTCTTCGTTTTCGACGTAGTGGTCTTCTTCGATGCGGTGGTCGTCTGATTCTTCTTTGCTTCAAACCCGATCCTTACATCCGAAAGATCAAGCCTGACCTCGGAGGTCAGCACAGACTGTACTGCTCCGGCTTCCATCACCGCAGCAGCCTCCACAGGTTCCGGCGCCGACAGCGACAGCGTCCCCGCAAGCACTATGCCTGCGATCCCAAGCATCCATTTTCTTCTCATCTCACACCTGCCATTTCATAGTATTCTTCTTCCGGCGATCATATTCCGTCCGGGGATATGCCGGTCTATTTCCCCATAGCACGTTTCAGGATCTCTATGTACCAGTCGATCATCTGTGTTCCGAACATAATGGCCAGATACAGTCCCACACAGAGGGAGGGACCAAACGGGATATGCTCCTTCCCGCCCTTCTTCTTCCGTACCATTACCGTGATTCCAACAGCGCCGCCTACGATAGCTCCCATAAAGAAGCCGCTGACGATCATCTTCCAGCCCAGCAGAAAGCCTGCAGCAAACATCAGCTTCACATCGCCGCCGCCGAAGGCCCCGGATACGAGCAGATTGATCAGGATCATCGGAACCGAGATCACCAGCATTCCCACGATCCGGTTCACGATGGTGATCTGGGAAAAGGGCTCCGTCCACTGAAATGTAAGGATGGACAGGCCTCCCAGTCCCAGGATCGCCAGATTCAGCGAAAATGGGATTTCCATCGTATCCAGATCGATCATGGCGATCAGGATCAGGATCAGCAGGAACACCAGCAATGTGGCGGTTGCCGCATTTGCGCCGTACCGGAGGGTCAGGGATACCGAAGCCACTGCACTGAGGACCAGACATGCGATCAGCCGCCGGGGCCGTTCCTTCACCACATCTCCGAAGGGCATCCGGGTCAGCTTCGCTTCCGCTTCCTTCCTTGCCTGAAACTCCTCCTTCTCCTTCCTGGTCATCTTTCCGTCAACATCTTCATCGTAATCCTCTCTGGCACGGATAAATGCGTCCCAGCGGCGATTGAAGAGTGTGATCAGCAGAGCCATTCCAAGGGATGCTCCTATAAAGATAATCATCCAAAGTGTCTCCATAGAATCTCCTTATTCCTTATCCTGTTCCGGGCTCACCAGCGCGATTCCCAGCTCCTCCAGCTGAACAGGGTCAACCACATTCGGAGCCTCGCTCATCAGATCGGATGCATCCTTTACCTTCGGGAATGCGATCACCTCACGGATGGAGTCACATTTGCACATAAGCATGAGCAGCCGGTCCAGACCGTAGGCCAGTCCTGCATGGGGCGGAACTCCGTATTTGAAGGCCGTCAGCAGGAAGCCGAACTTGTCATTCGCATCCTCTGCAGTAAGACCGATCACCTGGAACATCTTCTCCTGTATATCATTCTGGTGGATACGGACGGAACCTCCGCCGATCTCCACACCGTTCAGCACGATATCGTATGCCTTGGCACGTACAGCTCCGGGGTCGCTTTCCAGCTTGTCCAGGTCCTCTTCCATAGGCATGGTGAAGGGATGGTGCATCGCCACAAAACGATTCTCCTCCTCGCTCCACTCCAGCAGCGGGAACTCCGTGATCCATACGAAGCAGAAGGTATCCTTGTCGCAGAGACCCATTTCCTCTGCCATATGACAGCGGAGGGCACCCAGAGTCTCCAGCACCAGCTTCTTCTTGGCATCTGCCAGGATCAGCACCAGGTCTCCCGCCTTCGCGCCGGCCTTCTCCTTGATGGCTGTCAGCTCCTCCGGCTTCATGAACTTGGCGAAGCTGCATTTTTCCTCTCCCTCTTCCGGGATGGAAATGTACGCCAGCCCCTTCATACCGTAGCCCTTTACAAACTCCGTCAGGGCATCCAGCTTCTTTCTCGGCATGCCGCCCAGGCCGGGAACCGTGATACAGCGAACGGTACCGCCGGCTGCAAGCGCGCCGGAGAATACCACAAACTCCGTATCCTTAACCACATCCGAGATATCGATCAGCTCCATATCGAATCTGAGATCCGGCTTATCGGATCCGTAACGTTCCATGGCTTCCGTCCAGGTCATCCGACGGATGGGAAGCGGAACCTCCACACCTATGGCATCCCGGAACATCCGCTGCAGCAGACGCTCATTTACATCGATCACATCATCCACATCAACGAAGGAAAGCTCCATATCGATCTGTGTGAATTCCGGCTGACGGTCCGCACGAAGGTCCTCATCCCGGAAGCACTTTGCGATCTGGAAATATCGGTCATACCCGGAGCACATCAGCAGCTGCTTAAAGAGCTGGGGTGACTGGGGCAGAGCATAGAAACTGCCCGGATGGATCCGGCTGGGGACCAGATAGTCCCTTGCGCCCTCCGGTGTTGACTTGCAGAGCACCGGTGTCTCAATCTCCAGGAAACCTTCGTCCGCCATAAAGGCACGAACAGTGGTGGTCACCTTGCTCCGCAGCATGATATTTGCCTGGATATCCGGACGACGGAGATCCAGAAAACGGTATTTCAACCGGATATCTTCCTTCGTCTTGCTGTCTGCTTCCACCGGGAACGGAGGGGTCTCCGCCTCTGAGAGGATCCGGAGCGAATCCGCGATCAGCTCGATCTCACCGGTAGCCATATTTGCATTGATTCCGCCTGCACGAAGCTCCACCTTACCGGTTACTGCGATCACAAACTCACTGCGAAGTCTGCCTGCACGCTCGAAAAGCTCTGTGCCTACGGATTTCTCCTCGAAAATGATCTGCAACACGCCGGACCGGTCCCGGAGATCCGTAAAGACGATTCCGCCCTTATTCCGGCTCTTCTGAACCCATCCCATCACGGTTACCTGCTCTCCGACATTTTCTCTGGAAAGCTCTGCACATCTGTGGGACCGTTTCAGTCCCTTCATCGACTCTGCCATTCCTTACGTCTCCTATTCCTGTAAAACCATTCTATTTAAAAATCATTCTGTCATTTTAGCACATTCCCCCACGGAAAACAATGTGAAATGCCCTCTAGTCTTCCGCGGCACGGTCGGAGATCAGCCTGGCCATGGTATCATACAGACGTTCCGGCTCGATGGGCTTGGACATATGTGCATTCATGCCGACCTGAAGGGACCGCTCCACATCCTCGTCAAACACATTGGCCGTCATGGCAATGATCGGGATGGTCTTCGCATCCGGGTGTTCCAGCCCACGGATCGTTTTTGTAGCCGTTATGCCGTCCATCACAGGCATACGTACATCCATCAGGATCGCATCATAGTATCCCGCTTCCTTTTCGGAGAACATCCGGATCGCTTCCTCTCCGTTCACTGCATGCTCGGACTCAATCCCCTCCAGTTCCAGAAGGTCCGCAAGGATCTCCGCATTCTGCTCCACATCCTCCGCCATCAGAACTCTGCAGCCGGCCAGAATCTCCTCCGCCGGACTCACCTCCGGTTCTTCCGTCATCTCCTGCTCCAGAACGCCCCGTTTGGACAGAACCCTGTGAACCTCACGAAGCAGCACATCGGAGAACAGCGGCTTGGTCAGGGTGCCGTCCACCCCGTCCGTCTTAGCCTCTTCTTCTATGATATCCCGGTTATAGCCTGTCAGCATGATCACGGAGGTCTCCCCCTGATCAAATGAATGTAAGGAACGGGTCAGCTCAAGGCCGTTCATTTCCGGCATCTTATAATCCGTCAGCAGAAGCTGATACGGTTCTCCCGCATCACAGGCCTTGCGGAGCCGTTCCAGGGCTGTAGCTCCGTCCGTCACGCTGTCCGACTCGATCCCGATGGCACGAAGTGCCAGCTGCGAATGTTCGCAGGCGATCCCATCGTCATCCACAACCATGGCGCGAAGTCCCTTCGGCAGCCGGATCCCATGCTCCGCGTGTGCACTGCGGACGGAAGACTGCAGGGTCACCGTTACGGTAAATGTGGAACCGACACCCTTCTTGCTTTCCACCCGGATCTCGCCGTTCATCATTTCCACGAGATTCCTGGTAATGGCCAGCCCCAGGCCGCTCCCGCCGTACTTGTTGGTGCTGGTGGCATCCTCCTGGGAGAAGGTTTCGAAGATCTTCGGAATGTATTCCGGATCCATACCGATCCCCGTGTCCCGCATGATAAAACGCAGCGTGCAATGCCCCTCAAAATCTGCCATCTGCTCCACCGTCAGCGTCACACTGCCCGGCGCATTCGTAAACTTCACGGCATTTCCCAAAATATTGATCAGCACCTGCTTCAGCTTCATGTCGTCACCGTAATAATAATCACTGACATGGCCGATGATGTTGCATTCGTAATGCAGCCCCTTGTCCTGGCACTGTCCGTTGATGATGATATTGGTCTGATCCAGGAATTCCCGGAAGGAAAACTCTTCATTCTTCAGAACCATCCGCCCGGATTCGATACGGCTCATATCCAGAATATCATTGATGATCCCCAGCAGATGGTTTGCGCTGGCTCCGATCTTCTCCAGATTCTCCCGGGTACGCGGCGTCAGGTCCGGATCCCGGAGTGCGATATTATCCAGACCGATGATGGCATTCATGGGGGTCCGGATCTCATGGCTCATATTCGAAAGGAAGCTGGTCTTCGCGCGGCTGCTTTCTTCTGCCAGTGCCTTCTCCACCTCCACCTGTCTCTCCCTGTCCTGCATGATGCCGTAGATCCTGAGGAGAATGATCAGGGAAACCACCACCAGGCCGATCTGGATCAGACTGGCTGTATTCATGTTCTCCGCCACCTGATCCATTTCATTCCGGATCAGGGAAGCATCCGCGGATCCTCCGTCATCGGACACAAAGGAATTCTGTATCGATTCCACCGAACGGTCCAGTGCATTTTCCGTGGTCTGGCGCATCCATACACTGGAGGTGAACATGATGAGTCCCAGCAAAACCACCCAGGCTACGATGGACCGCCCCAGCCTGCGTTCCCGGCCCCCTCGAAGGAACAACCGGAAATACAGGATTCCGCCGATGCTCCAGAGAGCCAGGATCAGATAGGATTCCGTAGAAAGTGTTTTTATGGAAATAATGTTCGGGATCAGGAATTCCAGAGCAAAGAACACGGAAATGATCATACCGGCCATACCGAAGATCATATTCTTCCGCTCATGCTCCTGCCGGGCGGTTTTCCACACTGAGGCAGAGGCCAGTGCATAGGCGATGGTGGCCCCCACCGTGGTGACATCCACGATCCAGCTGATGGCAGTCCGTCCCAGGAAAGGAAGGATTGCGGAGATCCCCAGGATTGAAAGGATGGCATTCTTCGGCACATAGCCCCGGACCTTCTTCCCGATCCATTTCGGGAACAGTCCGTCCTCCGACATGGAATTCAGGAGCCGGCTGAGAGCGATGTAATTTCCGATGAGTCCTGTGAAGATCGCACCCAGAGCTGCGGTTCCCAGGATCGCGCTACCTGCGGTTCCAAGTGCGGAATCGGCCGCATAGAAAGTGGGCTGGGATGCGGTGCCGGAATAGCTGTCCAGGTTATTGATATAGGTCGGCCAGGAACCGCTGTCCTCCGGGGATGCGGTAACCGCCAGAAGTGACAGTAAGATGTATGCGATGGATGCGGTAACTACCGCGATGACCATGATCCGGAAGGATTTCTTCAGAGAGAACTTTGCCTCCGCCGCCGAATGGGTGATGGATTCAAAGCCCACAAAGGCCCAGGGTGCCAGCGCAAAGATCGTCAGGATCCCTCCCGAGGGACTCTCTCCCTCTGCATAGGCCGGAGAAAAGCCGTCGGTACCGTTCTTTCCCACTGCCACCGCAAAGCAGATCACGATCCCCACAAAGAGGAGGACCGCCATCAGGATCTGAGTCCAGGCTGCGGGTTTCCGGAAGAGACAGACCAGGGCGGCAAGCACCAGTGCTCCCACAGCCAGCAGGATCTCCCCCAGATAGATGTCATATCCTGCGATCTGATAGAGATGACCGAACCGGAAGGTATCCCCCAGAACGGTTCTGGCGATCAAAGGAAGTGCCGTGGCATTTGCCCAGATGATGGCAATATAGGTCAGGATCAGGAACCATGCGCTCAGGAATCCATGGTCATAGCCGAAGGCCTTCTTGGTATAGGTATAGATTCCTCCGCCATCGGGAAAACGGTTCATCAGATAACCGAAATTCACCGCCAGAATGAGCATGACCAGTCCGCCGAGCCCCAGGCCTATGGCGGTTCCTATGGGACCGGCGATGGGCAGGAATGTGGTTCCCGGCATCACAAATGAGCCCCAGCCTACACTGCAGCCAAATGCCAGAGCCCATGCCCCTACAGCTCCCAGATATTTCTTCTGATCCGATGAAGCTTCCCTATTCATGTCTTCCGCTGCCCCCCTGATGTAGTCTTAACCTTCTTCGTACTGACGGATGCCCTCTTTCGTACGGTCATACATTTCCGCGATCCTCCCGATCCGCTCGGTCACTTCCGCATCCGAAAGCATCCGCGGGTTCCCGGGACGATATTCCTCCGCGATCTCGGAGGCAGCACCCGCAAGTCCCGTAAGTCCCAGATTCCCGCAGACTCCCTTCATTGCATGGGCCCGCTCAAAAAGCTCTGTGGGATCCATATTCTTTCCGGCTTCGATCAGGCCTTCCACCGTACCGTTCTGCGTCAGTTTGCGGATATGCTTATCCAGAAGCTTCTCCATCCGCAGCACCTTCATGGCCTGGTCGTAATCGCCGTCGATGTATGCATATAATTCCTGAAGTGTCATATTCTGTCCCTCCCTTTCCGTTTACTGTATCTGTCTCGTTTGGATCTTGCTTCTCCTTCTCCCGGGCCGTTGTATCCGCGGCAGTTATACTAGAATCGAAGCTTCCCTTCTGTCGCTTCTCTTTTCCGTTCTATCATCTCATCGATCCGGCTCATGTACTGATCCACATTCTTTACATCCTCGACCCGATCCACGCCCAGAATCTCGCCGGTCTCATCCTCCAGCCGGAGCAGCTTCGTTACGGAGCCTGCCCCTGCCGCCATGATATCCACCCGCTCCTCAATGGTCAGCACGTTATAGAGACAGGGTTTCTTCGCATAGCCCACATTTTCCAGATTTCCGGAAATGTTCTTCTGCCGGTACAGGTAATAGGGCGTCAGTCCCATCCGCTCTGCGCTTTCGTGTGCCAGATTCAGCATCTGGTCCGTAAAACGGTGAAATACATGACGTATGGCGTCAAACTGATTCTTCAGTTCGGCGGCCCTTTTCACCGCCAGGCTGTGTACCGTAAGGCTGTCCGGGCCCAGCTTCTCCACCAGTCCCAGCGTATAACGCATATCATCCGGCGTTTCCTCCGGAAGACCTGCAATGAGATCCATATTGATATTTTCAAAGGACAGCTCTCTGGCCAGACGGAATGCCCGGATCACATCCTCCGAGGTGTGCCCCCGGCCGATCCGCTGCAGGGTCTTGTCCCGCATGGTCTGGGGATTGATGCTGATCCTGGTCACGCCCCGCTTCTTCAGCACCCGCATTTTATCCGGACTCATACTGTCGGGCCGTCCGGCTTCCACCGTATACTCTCTCAGATGTGAGAAATCGAAATTCTCCTCAATGGCGCCAAGCAGGCGTTCCAGGAATCCTGCCTCCAGTGATGTGGGAGTTCCTCCCCCGATATAGATGGAGATCAGGTCTCGCTTCCGGTTGACATAAGATATGATCTGCAGCTCCCGGATCAGGGCATCCAGATAATCGCTGACCGACATAGCATACTGATCGATGGGATAGGAGGCGAAGGAGCAATACAGGCATCGGCTGGGACAGAAGGGAATTCCGATATACAGGCAGTAATCCCGGCGGGGATCTACCCCTTCCAGAATCTCCTTCTCACGGATGGCCACATCCACAGCAAGGCTCGCCTTCTCCTCCGAGACCTGATAGGCCTCCATATATCCGTCGATGATCTCGTCCCGTTCCAGTCCGTCCTTCAGCGCTCTGGAAGCAATCTTCGTGGGACGCATCCCCGTCAGGCTTCCCCAGGGAAGCTCACGCCCCGTATACTCCGACAGCAGCCGGTAGGCCGCCAGCTTCAGGCGGTTTCGAAATGCAGGTTTATCCTCATAGTCTCCGTTGATATACGCCGTGAAGACCACCTTGCCGTTCTCTTCCAGCCGGAGTCTGGTATGCTGTTCCCGAAACAGCGCAGTAAAAACAAAGCGAAACTCACTGAAGAGCTCCCGACTGTAATCCGCAACCTGATCCGGAGATACTCCCTGGATCTTCTCCTCCGCATAAAATGCCTGCAGCATGGAACGAAGGTCATTCGTATAGGAATTGTCACTTTCCACAAGTAAGATCATAACTGCCTCCGTCCTGCGATCCCGCCGCTTCACAGGGCCGTCATGAACGGAAACACCCCTTACCACAAGGCTGTGGACGGAGTGTTCGCATTCAGGGTCCCCGGGATCGCAGCTTATAAATACATGTTCTCGGCGATCTCGCGTTCTATGGTAGTTGCCCGGTCATGGCCCGGGAATACAAGGGTTTCCTCCGGAAGGGTCAGAAGCCTGTTCCGGATCCCGGACATCAGCGCATCCTGACTTCCCCCCGGAAAGTCCGTTCTTCCCACACTTCCGGCGAACAGTGTATCTCCGTCAAAGAGCAGGTGCTGCTCCGGGAAATAATAGCACATGCCTCCGGGAGTATGACCCGGAACCTGGATGCACTGCATTTTCGTACCGAGAATATCAAGAACCTCACCGTTCTCCACGGTACGATCCACCTCCAGAGAGAATGCCTCCCCCGTAAAGGGCAGGGACAGATTCCGCATCGGATCCTTCAGCAACTCCACATCGTCCTTCCCCAGGATGACTTCGATCTCCGGATATGCCTCCTTCAGCCGCGGAACCGCCATGCAATGGTCGAAATGTCCGTGAGTCAGCAGAATGGCTTTCGGAACCAGCACCTGGTCCTCGATCATGGCAACCAGATGATCGCCGCTGTCCGCGGGATCTATGATCACCGTATCCTTGGTCTGTACATTTGATACTGTATAGCAGTTGGTGGACACCGGGCCCAGAACTGCGGAAATGATATTCAGATCAACCATATTTTTCTATCCTTTCTATCCCTGTCAGCCTGTGGTCCGTTCGATATCTATGATCCCCTCGATATTCCGGATCTTGGAGGACAGCCATGCCAGCTGCTCCTTGGAGTGGACACCGAACTGCATGCTGATGGTCATCTTCCCCTGCTTGGAGGTCCGGACGGTCATGCCTTTGATCCCCACCTTCGCCTCGTTGAATACCTTCGAGATCTCAAATACGATGCCCTGCCGGCCGGATGCGTAAATGTTGATCTCCGTCATATACTCGGCTTCCGGCTCCGCCGTGGCGCCCTCAGCCCATTCTGCCTCGATGAGACGGGTCCGGTCTGCTTCATCCATACTGAGCACATTGATACAGTCGGTTCTGTGAATGGAGATTCCTCTCCCCCGGGTAATGAAACCGACGATCTCATCTCCCGGAACCGGTGAACAGCATTTGGAAAAACGAACTGCCACATCATGGATTCCCTGAACCTTGATGCCTCCCCTGGGAATCTCGTAGACATGCCGACCGCGACGGATCTCGGACACAACCTCTTCATCCGTCTTATCCCGCTCCCGCTGCCGGTTTCTCTCCTCGATCAGCCGGTTTACGATCTGGCCTTCCTTGATCCCGCCATGTCCCACGGCGGCCATCAGGCTTTCCCAGTCCGGGAAGTTGTATTTCTTCAGCGTAGGCTCCATCAGCTCCGGTACCAGCAGCTCCGAGGGCACGAGTCCCTTGGATTTGCAGTAATCATCCACTGCGGCCTTCCCCTTCTGGATATTGTCCGCCTTATGCTCCTGCCGGAACCACTGGGTGATCTTGGTCTTGGCCTGAGAGCTCTTCACCACCTTCAGCCAGTCCTGACTGGGTCCCTTGGAATTACCGGATGTTATGATCTCCACCCGGTCACCGCTGCGGAGCGGTGTCTCTATGGGAACCATGGTACCGTTGACTCTGGCTCCCACCATGGTATTTCCCACGGCCGTATGGATCAGATATGCAAAATCTATGGGGGTGGAGCCCTTCGGAAGACTCTTCACATCCCCCGCCGGTGTAAACACATAAACCTGATCCTGGAACAGATCCAGATCGGTCTTCAGGGCGTTCATGAACTCCTTGTTGTCGGCGGTATCATTCTGCCACTCCAGGATCTCACGAAGCCAGTTCAGCTTCTCTTCCTCACGGCTCACATTCTTGGAACCGCTTTCCTTATATTTCCAGTGAGCCGCGATACCGAATTCCGCCGTGCGGTGCATTTCATAGGTCCTGATCTGGATCTCGAAGGGACGTCCCTCATGTCCGATGAGTGTCGTATGCAGCGACTGGTACATATTCGCCTTCGGCATGGCGATGTAATCCTTGAAACGCCCGGGGATCGGCTTATACTTCTCGTGTATGATACCCAGTGCGGCATAGCAGTCACGCACCGTATCCACCTTCACACGAAGGGCAAAGATATCATAGATCTGGTCCAGCGTCTTGTTCTGGGTCTTCATCTTCTTGTAAATGCTGAACATATGCTTGACACGTCCGTCAATCTCCGCCTGAATGCCTGCCTCACGGATATAGGTCTGCACCTCCTCAACCATGCGGGAGATAAACTCCTCCCGTTCGGTCAGACGCTCATCGATCTTCTGCTGCAGATCGGTATAGACCTGCGGATAGAGATACTGCATGCAGAGGTCATCCAGCTCGATCTTGATCTTGGAGATACCGAGCCTGTGAGCGATGGGCGCATAGATGTCCATGGTCTCTCTGGCCTTCTCGATCTGCTTTGCGGGAGACTGATACTGCAGTGTCCGCAGGTTATGCAGACGGTCCGCAAGCTTGATGATGATCACCCGGATATCCTTCGCCATGGCCAGGAACATTTTTCTCAGGTTCTCTGCCTGGATCTCGATCTTATCCTGGGAAAGATTCAACTGTGTCAGCTTGGTAACTCCGTCCACCAGAAGAGCGACCTCATCGGAGAACTCCCTTGCCACATCCTCCTTCGTCATGGAGGTATCCTCCACCACATCATGAAGAAGTCCGGCTATGATGGTCTCCTTGTCCATTTCCAGTTCGGCAAGAATGATAGCCACACAGAGGGGATGGATGATGTATGGCTCTCCGGATTTCCGCATCTGTCCCTCATGGGCCTCGTCCGCCACATGATATGCCTTCTCGATGGCGGAAAAATCATCCGAAGGATGGTACATCCGGATCCGCTTCAGGAGCTCCTGATACAAAACCTCAGGCGATGTAAAATCCTCGGGGGTGGACAGCTCCAGCTCCGGCTTATGTTTTTTGATCAGACTACGGATGGTTTCCTCCATACGGCTCTCCTTTCCTGCATATTTCTCAGGTTCCTGTGTGACACTGTCTTAAATGCCATCGAAGGCAATGACACTTCCCACTTCATATTCCTGCAGATTCTCTCTTCCCTTCAGCCCCTTAAGCTCCATCAGAAAGATCATCTTCACAACCTCTCCCCCCAGGGACTCCACCAGATGAGCCGCTGCCTTCACGGTCCCGCCGGTGGCGATCAGATCATCGATGATGACAACCTTCTGTCCCGGATGAATGTCATCCTTATGCACCTCGATGGTGGCGGATCCATACTCCAGATCATAGGTTTCCTCCACGGTTTCCCGGGGGAGCTTCCCCTTCTTCCGGATCGTGACCAGTGACTTATTCTGATTATAGGCAATGGGGGCACCGAATAGAAATCCTCTGGCCTCCACGCCGGCGATGGCATCATATTCGACTCCCTCCAGAAGCTTCGTCAGCTCATCCACTGCAAGCCGAAATCCCTCCGGATCCGCCAGCACACTTGTCACATCCCGAAACATCACCCCCGGCTTCGGAAAATCGGGGATCGTCACAATATAGTCTTCTATCGTCTTCATGAGCTTATCCTTTCTACTCCTGTGTCTTCCGGAAATGTTCCACGATACATTCCACGTTCTGTTCACCGCGGTATCGGTTTATTCCGACACGATACATCAGATCCAACTTAGGATACTTATTTATTTTATCACAATCCGGCATATCCGACCACATTTTTATGGATTCCAGAAATGATTCCGGCCGAAAAATCTTTGCATAAACCCGCTGTCCCCGCTGGTCCCGGAGGGCCAGCTGTGCCACCGCACCGGAACCGAAGCTTCGGATCTCCTCCAGCTGCAGGCCCCGTTCAGCAAACAGCGGCTTCTGATTTCCGGTCCCAAAGGGCTCCAGCTGCTCCAGCTGTCCTGCCAGACTGAGATTCGCATAGGAAATGGGCATGGGAACATCGATAAACACCTTCTCCGTCAGATCATCCTCCGTCAGGGCCTCCTCCCGGTTCAGCTGCTCCCGTAAGGCCTCCAGATCCTCAGCCCGGATCGTCAGCCCCGCAGCCATGGGATGTCCTCCGAAATGGATCATATACTGCTCCGCAGATGTCAGTGCCTCAAACAGATTGTATGCTTCGATGGAACGGCCTGATCCCTTCAGGCAGGTTTCATCCCCCGATGCTCTTGCGAAAATGATGGTAGGACGATAGTAAATCTCACGGACCCTGCCTGCCACGATCCCCGCCAGGGACTCATGCAGCCCCGGAACCTCCAGCAGAAGGATATGATCCCGCTTTGCCAGGTCTTCCGACTCGATGATCTCCACGGCCCGGTCCACGCCCTTCTGAGTGGCGGACTTTCGGTCATCATTCAGCTGCTTCATTTCTCTGGCCAGCTTTCCGGCCTCCTCCGGATCCTCCGTAAGCAGAAGCCGCATGGCCTCCGTGGCGCTGGACAGCCGCCCCTCGGAATTGATGCAGGGGCCGATCACAAAGCCCAGATGATATACGCTGATCTTCCCGTTTTTCAGCAGTCCGGTTTCTTCCAGAAGTGCATGGAGGCCCACATTCTTCGTCTCCGGCATGACACGCATGCCCTCCCGTACCAGGATCCGGTTCTCACCGGTCAGCGGCATCACGTCGCACACGGTTCCCAGGGCTGCAAATTCCAGAAAATCCGTAGCGCCCAGGGGCTTCCCCTCCGCAAGTGAGAGCTGGCGGATCAGCTTGTAGGCCACCTCCGCACCGCAGATGCTCTTATAGGGATAGGGGCAGGCGGGCTGCCAGGGATTGATGATCACATCTGCCGCCGGAAGAGTCTCCCGGATCTGATGATGATCCGTAACCACCACCGTCATTCCCAGCTCCTTTGCCCGGTCGATGGCCTCAAAGCAGGAGATCCCGTTGTCGCATGTGATGATCGTATCGATCCCATCCTCGAAGGCCGCCTCCACTATTCGGACATTCATTCCGTATCCGTCCCGGATCCGGTCGGGAATATCCACGGACACCTGTCCTCCCAGACGTCGAAGTCCTTCATACATGATATATCCCGAGGTCACTCCGTCCACATCATAATCCGAGATCACCCGCAGGGACTTCCCTTCCCGAAGCTTCTCTCCCAGCAGCTCCACCGCCTTCCCGATTCCCAGCATGTTCCCTGCATCCGGAATGCTGTCCAGTCCTCCGTACAGATAATTCTCCTGCTCCTCCGGCGTACTGATATCCCGGTTCACCAAAACTCTGGCCATAACGGGAGAGATCCCCAGGCGCTCCCCCATTTCCTTAAAATCCGCCCGTTTGGTATACAATCTCCATTCTACTTCTCGTCTCATAAGCACCTTCTCGAAATCCCTCTGATCGGGCAGGTGTGGAACTCCTCCCGCCTGAAATCACGCATACACAGAATGAGCCACAGGAACCCCCTGTGGCTCATCCTGACTTTTACTGATTCTGAAGCATACTTCCCGTATTACTTCGCTGTCTGTTTCGCAGTCTTTGCTCCGGTCTGCTTCGGATCCTGGTCCGCCTTCTTCCTTCCGATATGCTTCTTCAGGAACAGCCACAGCGGGCCGGTGATGAAGATGGAAGAATAGAGACCACACAGAAGACCTGCGATCAATGTCAGTGTAAATTCCTTCAGTGAAGAAACTCCCATGATATACAGCATCAAAATCGTTGCAAATGTTGTCAGTGTTGAATAGATATTACGTGTCATGGTCTGTGAGATACTGGTATCCACCACCGTATCATAACCGACCTTCTTCACATCCATATCACGCAGGTTTTCACGGATACGGTCGAAGATGATGATCGTAGCGTTGATGGAGTAACCCACAATGGTCAGCATACATGCGATAAATGTACCGCCCACCGACAGATAGGCCACGGAATAGACCATGAACACCACCATAACGTCATGGACCAGCGCGATCACGGCTGCCGCACCGAAACGAACATCCGCGAACCGGATGGCGATATAGATCAGCATCAGGATGGATGCAACAATTACGGCTACGATGGCATCCCGCTGCATTTCACTGGAGATGGTACTACTGATGTTCTGAGAATCGATCTTGTCATCCGTCAGGTTGAACTTCTCCTCCAGTGCATTGCTTACCTTGGTACGGGTTGCCTCATCCAGCTCTGCTGTCTTGAATACAACCTGATTGGTATTATCTACGGTCTGGATCTGAATGGTACCTGCATTGATCCCTGCTGCCTCGGCGATCACCGGAGCGATCTCCTTCTCGGCCTCTGCCAGGGAATATGTCTTATCAAAGGTAACCGTGGTGGATGTACCGCCACTGAACTCCAGGCTGAAATTCAGCACGCTTCCACGGGAATCCATGCCCTTGTTCACAAAGAGTGCACCGATACCGCAGAGGATGATCACTACGGAAATGAGTCCCGTAAACTTGAAGGCCTTTGTGAACTTTACAACCTTCTTATGCTTAGCCTCTCCGTAGAGCTTCTTGTTGGTAACGCCCAGATTTGCAAAGCAGTTCAAAAGCACACGTGTAACAACCAGTGCCGTGAACATGGAAAGAACGATACCCAGGATCAGGGTCTTGGCAAAGCCCTTGACCGTACCGGAGCCCATGGTCAGAAGCACAACGCCTGCGATAACTGTGGTGATATTTCCGTCGAAGATGGCGGAGAAGGCCTTGGAGAAACCGTTTCTGATGGCGGTCTTAACCGTTTTACCGTCTCCGATCTCTTCCTTGATACGCGTGAATATGATGACATTCGCATCCACGGCCATACCGATACCCAGTATGATACCTGCCAGACCGGGAAGTGTCAGTGAGATATTCAGGGTCTGCAGGAAGAACAGATCCAGGATCACATATACGGACAATGCGATGGATGCAATGAATCCGGGGAACCGGAATACAATGATCATGATCAGGAATACGATCCCGAGACCGATGGCACCGGCCAGAAGAGATGTGGAAACCGCATCATTACCCAGCTTAGCACCAACCACCTGAGAACGCAGCTCCTTCAGTGTCAGCGGAAGCGCACCGATCTTAATGGTGCTGGCCAGAGACTCCGCCTCCTCATAGGTGCTGATGTTGTTGATCTCCGCATTTCCGCCTGTGATGGCCTCATTTACGGTAGGACTGCTTACGATCTCTCCGTCATAAACGATATAGATCGGCGAACCCACATTTGCAGAGGTTACTTCACCAAACTTCTTTGCACCCTCTTCGGTGAACTGAAGGGAAACCACATTTTCCTTCGTTCCTGTGGTGGAGTCCTCGCGGATTCCGCCGGATGCATCCTTGATATCGGATCCTGTCAGAGCGGCAGTATATTCCGTACCGTTCTGGAATCCGTTGATATTCGCGGGATCTATAAATTCAAGCTTACCGGGACGACCCATCTCATCCAGGATCTTGTTCGGGTCATACTTGCTTGTATCCACCGGGATCTCTACGGTCAGACGATCACTTCCCTCGCGGTATACTTCACCGTCTGTACTGTAGTTATCCACTCTTCGTTGCAGCTTCTCCTGGGTAGCGGCGATGGCTGCATCATCCGCATCCTTCTCAACGATCTCGTAGGTGACGCTGACGCCGCCCCGAAGGTCAAGACCCAGGACAATGTCCTCCGCACGCCCGGCATTGGTTTCTCCCAAACCGCACAGCACCGTATATACGGCACCTGCCACCAGCAGAGCGAACAGAAGAAGCCCCAGTACTGAATTTCTCTTTGCTTTCTTCATCGTTTTACTCCTTAATCTCTTATCTCATCCGGTTTCCCGGAAAGTATCATATATTTATGATAACGATATCCCCAGGATCGATCCACTCAGCAGGTGGGGATTCCCCCCAGGACTTCGCAGGTATCCTCGCAGTCCCTGTTCTCCGACTGCAGTGCTTCTGACTGAGGATCCTTACCGGCACTGTCCCCGGAGCACGCCTTCTCTGCGGCCCGTTCCCCGGACAGCTCCGCCAGCGCCGCCTTCATCATCAGCGCACATTCCACGCGTTTCCGCTCCAGTTCACAGCCGATGTCGTAGGCCTCCAGGATCTTCCCATGAAACTGGAACGCGTTCGCGGCACATCCTCCGCTGCAGTAAAACCGTGCGAAGCAATCCCGGCATTTCTCCTTGGCATACACGTTATTGCATTTAAACTCGTCCACGATCTCCGTTCGCTGTATGCCCTCCCGGACATTTCCCAGCAGGAACCGCTCATCCCCCACAAACTGATGGCAGGGATACAGATCCCCCCAGGGGGTAACCGCCAGATACTCGGTACCCGAGCCGCAGCCCGACAGCCGTTTGTATACGCAGGGGCCTCCGGTCAGATCGATCATAAAATGGAAGAATGTCACCGGCTTACCGGCTCTGGCTCTGTTCACCAGTTCCGCAGCCAGTCTGTCATACTGCTCCATCAGCTTCGGAACGTCCTCTTCCCGGATGGCATAATCCTGATCCGGCGGCGCAACCACCGGTTCCATGGAGATCACACGGAAGCCTTCATCCATCAGATGGATCACATCCTCACAGAAATCCAGATTCTGATGCGTAAATGTTCCGCGGATGTAATACTCACCCTTCCGTTTCTCCTGAAAATGCTTATACTTCGGCAGGATCAGATCGTAGCTGCCCTTTCCGTTCCGGGTGGGGCGCATGGCGTCATTTACCGATGGCCTTCCGTCGATGGAAAGAACCACATTCTTCAGCTCCCGGTTGGCGAAGTCGATCACCTCGTCATCCAGCAGGACGCCGTTGGTCGTCAGGGTGAACCGGAAATTCTTCCCGGTCTCCTTCTCCCGCTCCCGTCCGTAGGCCACCAGCTGCTTCACCACTTCAAAGTTCATCAGCGGCTCGCCTCCGAAGAAATCCACCTCCAGATTCCTGCGGTTTCCGGAATTCGCGATCAGGAAATCCAAAGCCTGTTTGCCGACCTCATAGGACATCAGCGCCCGGTCTCCGTGGTAC
Organism: uncultured Lachnospiraceae bacterium; assembly: GCA_902796375.1. Classification (GTDB taxonomy): domain Bacteria; phylum Bacillota; class Clostridia; order Lachnospirales; family Lachnospiraceae; genus Eubacterium_Q. The sequence continues at coordinate 20,726 of CADBOW010000012.1, forward strand.
TCTCCCTGTCCCGCAAAGCAATATCTGCAGGCCAGATTACAGTCGTGGGAGACATTCAGACAAAGTGCCTTGACCACGGTCTTTCGTTTCTTAAAGTCGATCACCGCATCCCGATAGAGATCCTCGGCAAAGAGCTTTCCGGCCGCCTCCAGACTCTGTACCGCATCATAGGCTTCTTCCAGCTCCGAAGCGGCTTCCTCCGGATATTTCCCGGCCAGTTCCTTCAGAACCTCCTCCCGGGAATGCTCCTCATAGAGGGAGATCAGATCATAAACCAGATCATCCACCACATGAACAGATCCACTGCATACATCCAGCACGAGATTGTATCCATTGTTTTTAAATAAATGTACCTGCTTCATTTCAATCTCCATGCAAGCAAAGAGGACAATCCCAGGGATCGTCCCCTTTTGCATAACCGTCTATCAAAGGGTCGTCTTTACTGATTCTCGCAGCTCTGATTTCCTACTGTACAAGAGGTCTTACATGCAGACTGGCAGGAGGTCTGGCACTCGCCGCATCCGCCCTGAACCATGGTCTCCTGATAGGTTGTTTCTGTCAAAGTCTTGATTCTATCCATTTCCATCCTCCGTTCTCCCTTTTCGAAAAAGGGACACAATACGAAGCACATTATAACACATTCCCATATAAATGCAAATAAAAAGATTCTTTTTTCGATCTTTCCTCAAGGATCGGGATCAGTCCGTCCATATCAAAAACAACCGCCTGAAATCTGCTCATACATCCTATCCTTTCGTAAAAGAATAGCGCAGGAAGCATCCTGCGCTATTCCGATGATTCTTTCTCACTCCGGTTTCATCCGGTTATCTCTTCTTCCAGCTCCTGCGACGAATGAGAAGAATGATGAGCAGAAGGGCGATCGCTCCGCCGGCTCCTGCGATGATCCACCACCATCCGTCGAACTTCATGCCGTAGCTGAAGTTCCATTCCAGCTTGGTTTCATTATTGGCAGAGTCATGCGCCGTAACCACCAGTTTATAGTCGCCTTCCTTGTCAACCTTGAAGCTTGCCGTATTTCCATCCTGATTCAGGCTTTCACCGTTCAGTGTAACCTGATCCAGAACGTCATCACCGATCTGAAGGGCTACCTTGACATCCACCGGCTGGTCTACGGTAACCTTGTCCTCAACGCCGTTTATGATGATGGTCGGAGCGATGGCATCCACACTGAATTCATAATCTCTGGTGTTCTCATTCTTCAACTCATCCACAGCCTTGATTCGCAGCACATGTGCGCCATTGGAAACCTCTGCCAGTCCGTCATATGCAACGCCGTCCAGATAGGTGGTCACATCGCAGACCGTAAGGTCACGAACCAGTGCATTTTCATCCACATCCCATTCAAACTTACTGAGCTTCTTCTTATCGTACTGTTCAAGATCTCCGATGATGGGCTTGGTCTTATCGATGGTGAAATGTACCGACTGCTTGGACTCATTTCCGGCCTTATCCTTGGTGGTAATGTTCACATCGTAGATACCGTCTTCCTTAAACAGCTGCTTGATGTTAACCTCTCTGCCGGAATGTGCATTAAACGGCTGGATCTCAACCGGTGTCTTATTTCCGTCAATATCCTGTCTTACACCTTCGATGGTAATGGTATTGGATGTATAGAAGTTCTCCGTAACGAGCACTCCCAGCTCCACATCCGTCTTAGTCTTCTCGTAATTCTTTACTCCGCTGAGTGTCAGCGTAGGTGCTGTCGCATCCACCAGGAAGCTGTAGGTCGTATGCGCTGCATTTCCTGTCCGGTCCTGTGCATCAAACTCGAAACGATATTCACCGTCCTCCGCAAAGGTCTCGGACATGGTGGAATCCTGACCGGTAGCCTTAAAGTCAACCGTGCGAAGCAGATGCTCCGGCGAACCGTCGATCTTCTTATAAACCTTGACTATCGCACTGGTCATATCCTGATAGAATGCCTCGATCACCCGGTATGTGGCAACCACGCTGGAGGTGGAGATACCGCCCTCTGTGGTTCCGCTGATCTGCAGCTGCGGTGCTGTCTTATCGATCCGGAAGCTTACGGATCTTGCAGAACTCTTGTTTCCTGCCTTATCGACTGCTACATAGGAAAGCTGGTAATCTGCCTCCTGTGAGAAGCCTTCTGCGCCTTCCGGCACCTTTACAACCGTATCCTGTGAACCCTGTCCCGGAGGCGTGATCTTCTGTGTCTTGGTCAGGTCATCCGGATCCTTATTTGTATCGGATACGGTAACTGCAACCGTACCATTGGAATCCAGATATCTCATATCTCCTCCGTCCGAGAAGGGCGATCCGTTCAGTGTAGTACTGAGAACCGGACTCGTCTTATCGATCACGAAGGATACTGTTCTGGTCTTTGATACATTTTCCGACTTATCCATCGATGTGATCACAATATTGTGAACACCCTCTGTAGCTACGGAATACGAAGCCGTAAGACTGCCTGCGGACTCCGTGAAATCCTTCTTGCGAAGGACCGTCACGCCGTTATCCGTAACGGTGATGGTTGAAAGATATGCATCCTCTACGAGGAAATCCATGGCTACATTATGATTGAAGTAATTTGCATATGCGTATTCTTCGCCGGTATCCGGATTCTCATACTTGGTCTGATATTTCGCAAACTTCTCAGCATTCTCCGGTTCCTGAAGCAGAATATCATTTGTCGGGCGCTCGGCATCCACTACGAACCTGATGGTCCTGGTAGCTGTATTCTCGGCCAGATCCGTTACTTCATAGGTGATAACGTAGTATCCGTCCTCTGAATACTTTACGGTTCCTTCCTTAACGTTCTCATAAACGTCTGTTGTAGTCATACCGCCGTCGTTCGGTCTCAGCTTCACGGTGGTAACGATTCCATTGGCCACATCCTTGTTCTCATCATCCACATAAAGAGTGATTGCTGCAGCCTTATTCCGGTACCAGAGATCGCCGGGGTCATAATCCTGTTCATCCAGCTGTGTAGAGATCTCGGGAGCCGTGTTGTCAATGATAAAGGATACTGCCTTCGCCTGTGCCTTATTTCCGGCATCGTCTGTCGCCATGATCCGGACTGTATGCTTTCCTTCGCCGCTGACGATCAGACTTCCGGTGGTCTTATATCCGGTATCATCCGTTGACCAGTCCACCGACTGATCCATGCCATCCAGCCTTACGATGATATTCTTGCTGGACAGGTTATAATCCTCTGCATCCAGAAGTACGGTGATATAATCTTCACTTGTGTACTTTCCGTTTACGATAACATCCTTCTCATTCCGGATCTCTGCAGATACCACAGGAGCCGAGTTGTCCACGATGAAGCTGACAGACTTCTCAGCCGGTACCTCATCGATCTGCGGAGAAGTAACCGAATTGATCGGAAGATCCGCTGCCTTCAGCACGATCTTATAGGTTCCGTCGATCATCTGGTCCCTGCCGCCCAGCAATTTGCTGAGGCTTGTCTCCGCAAGGCTGCCTGCCTTCAGAAACTCGGATGCATTTACAACTGTGCCGTCCGGTTTCCGGATCATCAGGGTAGCATCGCTGACCTTGATATTATCGGAGGATTTTGCAGTGATCACAGGATCACCTGCATATTTCGTGGGCGATTCGGTTCCGTTCACGGTAAGGTGGTTCACCTCCGGAGACTCCTTATCAATGTAAACGGTTGCCGCATAGGGCATTTTATGTCCGACCTTGTCGTAAATACTGAATGAAACCTTGGTTCCTGCCAGAGATGTGGAGGGAAGCACATCCAGGATCACGTGTCCGCTCTTTCCGTCATCATCCACCACAAACTCGGTTACCGTGGCACCCTTAACATCCTTCAGGGTATCCGCCTGTGTTTTGGAGAAACCGGTCTGGAACTTACCGCCGCTGGGATCATCCGCATCCGGATCGGTGAATTTAATATTCAGCACCATCTTCCGGCGCCAGATTCCATTCTCAACATATTCCTGATTTTCCGCGCTGGAATAGGTATAGCCTGCAGGCGTCAGATCGATTCCGATAAATGTGATCACATCTGCACTCTCAGCCCATTTTCCGTGCTCGTTCTTTGCATTCAGCGTGATCTTCTTCAGAGCCGTGGATACGTTCTTTGAGATGGACTTCGTGTAAGTATAGGTGTAGGTTCCTTTGGTTAAGGTGCCTCCCTTCAGCTTGGATGCAGGGATTGTTTCCTTGGTCTCGGACCCGTCATCCTGTGTCATCTTAAGCTCCAGCTCGGAGATCTTAACATCCGATTCGATGGTATATACAATGTCAAAGGACGAATTCGATGTGTAGATCTTGTTCTTATCCGTCACACGATCCTTCATGTTCCTGATCCGGCTGGATACCGTAACGATCTCATTATAGAAGGAGATCGTAAGATCGTACTGCTTTGTATTGCCTGCCTTATCCTTTGCGATAATGGAAACCGGCAGATCCCTTCCGATAAATTTCTGAAGATAATCCTTATCAAGAGAAATGCTGTAGGTTCCGGAGGCTTCCGTCACCGTTGCGGCATTTCCGTTCACCTTCGCCTTTACGGAGGCCATGCCGCTCTCGTTGGAACCGTTTGTGGCATCCTCGATCTTTGCCTGGATCTTAAGATCCTTTGTAACCGTAAGCTTCTCGGACAGAGTACCGCTCTGAACCGGATAGGTAGTGGAGCCCTGTACCACCCCCAGATTTTTGATGGTGGGTGCGGTGGGATCATAGAAGATCTTCACACTATCTCCTGAGAAAGCCTCCCCGTCGATGGTATTACTGCTCTTTGCCCAGACCTTATACTCCACGAGGCCAGGGCTCTTGGGCTCAAACGGAAATTCCACAGTCGCATCAGATTTGCCTATGGTCAATGGTTTCCCAACCGGCTCATCTGCTTTCCCCGTCTTCGGGTCCACCAGACGGAGTTCTGCCTTCTGTAATACAACCGGCGCCTTCGTCCTTACTCTGGCTCTGATCTTCGTGGTAGCTAACTCCTGCTCATTGATATAGCAGGACTTATCCTTTCTTGTGCTGTTGGCAACAACCCGAAGATCGGATATGGTGGGTTTTGTACTGAGATAGGAAACTGAAACACTGTATTCCAGCACGGGACGGTCTTCACTGTCCGATGTGAGATACAGCTTATAGCTCTTTGTCTGTCCCTGGTTTGCAGAGGCACCGGGGATCGTAAGGGGTGATGCTGTAGTACTCTGTACCGTAGTGGAGCCTTCCTTCAGCTCCATCTTGGACAGGGGTTTATCCGTAGTGACCGAAATGGCCACATCCTGCATGGGATCAACGCCTTCGATGGAGAACCGCTTTTCACTCTCATCATAAAGCCCAGGCAGGGATCCTGCATCGATGTGTGCATCCGTTACATGCCAGTAGAAATCCTTGGTCTGCTCTTCGGACTTGAAATAGCATACTGCCGGAGTTCCTTCGACGCCGTTTAACAGTTCTACCTTCTTATAAATCGTATACTTTCCATCACCGGCTGCACCGGTCTTCTCATTAATTTTCGTATTGATGGATTCCTTCGTATTCCAGCCTGTTACGTCCGCGGGATCGATTTTGGCTGGATCATTGCCCTTCACAAAGGCATAGGAAGCAGTCGCATAATAGAACACATTATTCCCATCCCCACTGCTGTAAGGATCCGTATCCGTGATCAGGACCTTCTTATTCGGCTTATCCAGTGTGGTGGCAAGCGCTACCGGACCGGTCACAGTCAGCTGGATGCCTGCCATCTTTACGATTTCACAGGGCGTTGCAGCAATCGGATTCTCCGGATCTGTCGTATCTTCCTGAGTCCCCAGCTTATACTTATACAGTTGAACCCGCGTTGTTCCGGCGATCTCCGTCACAGGGGTACCAACGTTAAGATTCCAGTCTTCCGGTGCAGCCTTGGCTGTAGGCGCATCTGCATCCGTAAACCAGCCATAGGTGTACACACCCGTATCATCCGACGGTGCAGCCGGAAGGGTGAAGGTCACCTGATCCGTGGGAACGTGGATCTGAATATCCGCGGTCCACTCCGCCGTAATATCAATCCCCTGAGCCGTGATCAGATCCGAAATGTAATCATCGTCCCAGAATGGCGCAACAGCCTGTGTTCCATCCAATGGATCCGCTTCACTGACCCGGTTTCGGTCATTCAGGTAGAGCACGCTGATGACCATGGCAAGGCTGAGCAAAAGCGCTGTCACGCGACGTGCGAATTGCGATTTCTTTCCTGCTCTTTTATCCATCGCTTTCATCCTTTCCTTTCTTTTTGAAAAGCCTGTCCGCTTTCCAATCTCTCCTCTACTCTCTCTATCCTTATCCGTTACAGTTTCTCTTCCGTGTGAACGATCGTTTCCGAATACAGAACTACGATCTTCCTGCCGTCCGATTTCTCCTCTTCCACTGTCGAATGGATGCTTCGGAGCACTGCAGTTTCTTCAGCGCTGTATCTTCCCACGATCTCTTCATCCTCCGGTACACCGGAGCCGGAGATCAGAACATCCGTCTCGCCTCCGTCATCCTCTTCCGGACGCGGTCCGGAGGACAGAACATCCGTCTCCTCTTCTGTATACTCGGAGGTGTCCGGCTTCCGCATGGTGGCTCCGATGGTTGCCCCCATGGTGGCCGCTCCGTTTCCTCCATCTGAGGAGGAAAGAAGATCCGTTTCATCCTCTGCTGCCGATCCGGCCCCCAGAACCTCAGTATCAGATTCCGATTCCGGCGTGATCTCTCCATTTTCCAGATTTCCTGTGAAATCAAGGATTTCCGTTTCTTCGAAGGCTTTACTCTTGTCCTTTCTTGACCGGCCGCCTGTGGTGGCCTTGGAGGTGTTCTCCGCTGCCGCATTTACGGCTTCCTTTGCCGCCGCTCCGGCAGCATCCTTCATGGCTGCTCCGGCAGCATCCTTCAATCCGCTGTCGGTATTACTTCTGTGAAGTGCTCCGGTATCCATTTCCACTTCACGAACATGAATATTTCTGCTTCGTGATTTGCTTCTCTTGGATACCGCTTCCCGGCCTCCGGCCCGGATCTCCTCGATCGCACGCTTCTGTGTACGACCCGTGATAACTCCCAATGCTTTCGGAATCTTCAGAACAAAGAAGAGAACGATGGTAGCGATCAGGAAAGCCACTGCCAGGATAAGCCCGACAAAAAATAATGTACGATACATGCCTGTCACTCTCCTTCCGTTGTCGGTGTTGTCTGGCTGTTCATCTTCTTCAATGTTTCCATGTCGCCAACCTTCTTCACCCAGTTATTGTTCTTTTCAATCCCTTTTATCTTCTGACCTGCGTCATAAACCTCAAGGATCATCTTCCGGTTTTTCGCAGACCATTTCGTAATATCACTTTCTTTCTCGGAGAGTGTCTGATAGATATAGAACAGATGCTTCGTATACACTCTTGCCAGGTTCTCATCTGCACTGTTTCCTGCTGCCTTCAGCGTGTCCTCTGCCTCCTTGTAGGTCGCAACCGCCTGGTCGAAATCCCCTTCCAGACCATAGATCTCGGCGATCCGGCACATTTTCTCCTCATAGGACTTCCGATAATTGGCTATACTCTCATTGTCATCCTCTGCCTCCAGCAGATTCAGACTTCCCTTGATCTGATCGACAACCTCCTTGCAGGCATTCAGAGCCAGACGATAGTTGTCCGGATTCTTCTGCCCCAGAACGTAATAGAATTCAGCCAGATAGTTATTGAAATCATAATCGTATCTGGTTGCATTCTCACCGTTATACTCTTCCAGATCCTCCAGTGCCTTGCTGATGACCTCTTCGCCCTTCTCGGCGATACCCTCGGTGGTGCTGTATCTGGCGTAAATGCTGCCCAGAGTCTGATAATTGATGAACTTCTGCTCATCCGAATTATTGAATCGGCTGCTGTTATATTCCGCAAACCGGTTTACCTGCTCGAGAAGCTCCGTGGCATTTTCCACATTGCTTGCACGCATAAATGCGATACTCTCATAGTAGCCGGCCAGCTCACCGTAGTTGGGATCGTCCGACGGCACCATACGAAAGTATTTGTCCGCTGCGGAATAATCCGGATTTGTCATGGTAAAATAACCCAGCCCCAGGCGGAACAGAACCTCCGCATTTTCACTCACCTTGGAATCTCCGCTGTCCACACGGGTGGCAACCACGGTAAGTCCGTCCTTCACCTCAAGCTTGTTTCCCTTGGTCACTGCCGGATCCTGAGATGCATCGATGTAGAGATTGATGTAATCCACATAGGCATCCGCTGCATCGTCCTTCAGATCGAAGGCCAGCTTATACTGCTGTGCCGCTTCCGGATATCTCTTCTGAACCTTCAGATCATTTCCGGCTTCGATATAAGCGGAATAATTCTCCCGCTCTTCCCGGCGCATGCCTGTATAACCGATAACCGCCGTAATCGCAGACGCAATCGTCAATGCGGCACAGGCACCGAAAATGATAACCTTCTTCTTATTTGCCTTCTTATAGGAATCATCCAGCTCGGTATAATGATCCAGCGCATACAGCAGCTCCGAACAGGACTGATATCTGTCATTCGGATTCGGCTGGGTACATTTCAGGATGATCTGCTCCAGACCGGTGGACAGTGAAGGATTCCACTGACGGATCGGCTTGATCTCATAGGGCGGTTCACAGGGGTTCATACCCGTAACCATATGATACAGAGTTGCACCGAGGTTGTAGATATCGGTACGTGCATCCGTATTGTAGATACCGCGTCCCTGGGCATCGCCGAACTGCTCCGGTGCCGCATAACCACGGGTTCCGAGAGCTGTCGTATCCGCATTGTTCTCGATGGTATATTCCTTCGCCGTACCGAAATCAATCAGCTTTACTCCACCCTCCGGGCGAAGCATGACATTGGCCGGCTTCATATCACGGTAAATGATCGGCGGATCCATGGAATGCAGATAGTCCAGCGCAGACGCCAGCTGATGGCCCCAGTCAATAACATCCTCCTGTGACTGAGCCCCCTCCTGCTTCAGAACATCACCCAGGTTGGTACCCTCGATGAAGTCCATTACTACATAAATCGTTCCTCGGCTGTTGATAATATCAACGATTCTGGGAAGAACGGGGTGATCCACATTTTTCAGGATATTCGCCTCGCGCTCCAGTCCCTTTAACAAGGTCTCCGTGCTCTTCGATCCATCGTTCTTCATCTCCTTAACAGCCCACTGCTTGTTCAGTCGGTTGTCACGGGCAAGATATACGATAGACATACCACCACGGCCGATCTCTTTCAGTATTTCGTATTTTCCGTCCAGGACGGTCCCTTCTCTTGTCATTGCAACTCTTCCCCACTACATAGTTTTAATAACCGCAACAGTGATGTTATCTGTTTCTTTTCGGTTCTTTACGATTTCGGTGAGATATACACAACCGTACTTCATTTCCTCTTCCGTCATACACGCCTCCGGTCCAAGCTTCTCGACCATCTCCTCATCGGAGATCTGATGACGGAATCCATCGGAACAGATCATATAAACCGCGTCCTTCTTCAGATGTCCCTTCACGAAATCCGGTTCCACCACATTGGACGCTCCCACGCACTGCAGAAGCACGCTGCGTCTCGGATCGGTCGCCGCCTGTTCCGGCGTCATACGTCCGTTGGCAACCTCTCTTGCCACAAACGTCTGATCATTTGTCAGCAGACGAACTCCCGCCTGTGACATTTCATAGATCCGGCTGTCTCCCACATGTACGATGTAGAATTCATCGTTGCACATCAGGATCGCGGATACGGTTGTTCCGAGCATGAAATTATTCTCTGCTCCATATCTTCCCAGTCTTGAATTCTGATACTGTATGATCTCATTCCAATCACTTCTAAGCTTTGCCACGGAGAATGTTCCATTCATGATCATGTCCGAGAACTTGATATCAAACCATTCGCAGAAGGCCAGGATCACTTCCTTCGATGCCAATTCTCCCTTAGCCAGTCCCCCCATTCCGTCACAGACGATTCCGAAAGCCACCTTTCCGGCAGGGGAATCTATGATCCGGATCGCAAGGGAATCCTGATTCGTATTCTTCCGGATTCCAATGTCCGTATTATAGGTTGCCGTAAACTCCATTACTCTTCTCCCTTACAATTAGTCTTCCTTTCTCAGATGGAATACAAAGTCCTCATCACCCAGCCGGATGATGCATCCGTTCTTCAGAAGAACCTCTTCTCCCGGCTTCACCCGGACACCATCAATATAGGTGCCGTTGGTGGAATTCAGATCCCGAAGGTAGCTTACTCCGTTCCTCCGGTTGATCTCACAATGCGTACGGCTGATGGCGGAATTGTTCTCCAGCGAATAATCCGCATGCAGCTTGGATTTTCCGATCTTAAAGCTATCCTTCGTGAGCATGATACGCTCTTTTGTATTCTTACGTACGAAGTTCGGTTCCGGTGCGCCCGGTACCGGGGGCTTCGGCATGCCCTGGGGCGGCATTCCGGGAGCCATGCCCTGAGGCGGCATGCCCTGAGGTGCACTCTGGGGTGCCTGCGGCATTTCAGGTGTCTTCGGGGCTTCCGGTGCCTTCGGCATTTCAGGTGCTTTCGGGGTGCCTCCCATCATTGAACTTATATCTAATTCTGTAGCTGTCTTCAGCTCAGATGTAGGATTCGGTGTTTCCGGGGCCTTCGGCATTTCAGGTGCTTTCGGTGCTTCCGGCGCTTTCGGAGCCTGTGGTGCCTGGGGTGCCTGGGGACCCTGCGGCATCTGCGGTGCCTGGGGTGCCTGGGGGCCCTGCGGCATCTGCGGTGCCTTCGGCATTTCAGGTGCTTTCGGCATCTCAGGAGCCTTCGGTGCTTCCGGGGCCTTCGGCA
>CADBOW010000013.1 GCA_902796375.1 uncultured Lachnospiraceae bacterium
CCAGAGCCGTCAGCCACAGGAACAGGATCCCCAGCACCAAAAAAAAGTATCTCCATTTCCGGTGCTTCCTCCTTCTTTTCTTCAGAAGAGCCACAAGAAGGAACATGAGAAATCCTGCCATCACAACCATGCAGAGCATTTCCTCCATGGAAATATGCCCCGTCACGATCTCATGACCGGGAAGCCTGAGGGTAGTTCTGCACAGCCACTCATACAGTTCCAGGATCCATTTGCATGGCAGAGCAGCCACCCTTGCCACGGGAAGCAACAGGGGGATCAGGCTGAGCAGGAGTCCCAGCACACCGCTCAGAACCGCAGCTGTCAGAAGCGGAACTACGATCAGATTCAGAAGAAGACTGTAGGGCGTGATGAAGTAATACTCCCTCAGCAGCACCGGCTGCAGAAATACCTGAAGAGACAGTCCGAACAGCAGCATACGGATCAGCTTCTTCACCGGCGCCCGGAGCCGGGTGGGCAATCCCCGGAACCGGTCCCCGCAGAAGATCCCATGATACAGCTCCCCCTCCGCCACAACCCCGACTACCGCCAGAAAGCTCATCAGCATTCCCGTGGAGGCTGCCCGGTAGGGCTGAAACAGAAGGATCAGGAACAGTGCCGCCATAGCTGAGGTAGGCACATCCGCCGTCCTTAGAAACACGCCGGACAGACGGACTGCCGTCAGCATCCAGATGGCACGGAGTGTGGCCGGTGCAAAGCCGGTCAGAAGACCGTACAGGAAGAGAAGGAAAATGGTGATCAACGACGCTTTTCTCCCGGACAGTCCCAGCCGGATCAGCAGTGCCAGAAGAAGAGCTCCTATCAGAGATACATGGAGTCCGGAAATGGCAAGGATATGTGCGATCCCGTTCTGCCGGTACAGTTCCTTCAGCTCCCGGTCCATCCCGCTCCGTTCTCCCAGCAGCATGGCCGCCAGCACACCCGCCTCCTTCTCCGGAAGGATCTCTCCGATCAGTTCTCTTCCTACCTCCCGGATCCTCTGCAGCAGGGAACGGATCCGGTCTTCACCCGGTTCGATGACCGAGGGTTCCTCCCCGCGGATCTGCCAGCGGATCCCTTCACTCTCATAATAGGCCCGGGAATCAAAGCCTCCGGGGTTGCCGGTCTCCGGGATCCGTTCCGGAATTCCCGACACTGTGATCCCGTCTCCCACCTGCAGCTGCACCTCCCGGTCCCACAGGATCCGGAGTCGGCCATGATCCGAATCCAGAATGCAGGAGCTGTCCCTGACCTCCGTCACCGTTCCGCTGACGGAAAGCATTACCCCGGTCTCCAGATCCCCTTCCTTTGCATTTTCATATTGCCTGAGGCCGTAATTCCAGGCGAAGCCCAGGGCAAAAAGAAGGAGAAGCAACATACTGAATCGCCGTTTCTTCACCGCGATCAGCTGATTGCTTCTCCACAGGATCCCTGCAAGTGCCATTCCCGCACCCAGGGCGATCCATATATTCTTTTCAACCCACACCCCGAACATTTCCCCCAGAAGGAAAACGCCCAGCAGGGTCAACAGAGGCCTCCTCATCTTTTTCCTCCCTGCTGTCTATCCTATGTTTGTGAATTGCAACGGAACATGCGTATCCACTGTTCCGATCTTATCCCTCTTCTCTCCGTTCACCAGAATCTGAATACTGTTGATGTGCGGAAGCTTGCAGATGCTGTTGACCAGGGAATAGACCTGATTTGGATCCTGTACATTCAGAAATTCCGAAGAAAGATCCACATAGGCCACCTTCTGTGTCACCGCGATACTGATCAGCTCCGTTCCCTCCGGGAATACGTTATGACTGATCAGCTGACGAACCACCTCTTCCTCTACCGAAACATCCAGCTGGAGTGTCACCACCAGCGACTGCACGGAGAGCCCCTTCTTTCCCGTCTCCGGAAGGTACAGGGTGATCTGACCGGAATTCTGTCCGTTGGGGATCACACTGTCATAGTAATAAAATGATTTCCCGGTATAGCTGCCCTCTTCCAGCACCTCATCCTTCTGATTTCGTATACTGAGTGAGATCGCACCGATATTCCGGATCTGCTCGATGGTCGTGACCACCGCCGCCTTCTCCAGCAGCAACGTTTCCTTCCCTATGTCATCCGCCACCTGGAAGGACAATACCACAGAATTATTCTCCCCCATGGCATATCCCTGAAACCGGATCCCGTCAACCAGCGGGAGCACATCCATGATCTCCTCGATGGAGTTGGCCACCAGGTCCGGCTTCTTCAGCTGGACCCGCTTTTCATCGGCAACCACAGTACGGCCTTCCACGTGATAGATGAGGATACCATGATCCTCGGACAGATTGGAATCCACGGTATCGATCACCGTTTCCGTAATGGCTCCCCCATCCTCACCGCATCCCGAAAGGCAGAGGAGCACCAGGAGCATCCAGATCCCTCTATGCAGTTTTCTGATGATCCCGCGCTTCATGTCACGTTCCCTTTCAGTTTCCGTCTCTCTTCTTCCTGTCCGAATCGGTATCCGGCTCATCGGAATGATCCTGGAACAGAGGCAGCCGCACCGTAAATGTGGTCCCCTTCCCGGATTCACTGTAAAGCTTTATGGTACCGCCGTGGGCATTGATGGATGCACGGGCGATGGCAAGTCCCAGGCCCGTACCGCCGGTATCTCTGCTTCGGTCCTTCCCCACCCGGTAGAACCGTTCGAAGACCTTATCCTTCGCATCCTCCGGAATACCGACACCCGAGTCCGCCACCTTGATGTAGAAGAAGGAATGATCCGCATTCAGCGTGATCCTTACCCAACCGTTGTCGACATTGTACTTCACCGCATTCTCCACAAGATTGGAGATGACCAGCGACAGCTTGACCTCATCCACCTCGGCATTGACCTCACGGTAGCTTTCATAGGTCAGCTCTATATTTCTGGTCTTTGCGATGGGAACAACTCTGCGCATGATCACATCGATCAGCTCATTGATATTTACCATGGAGAAATTCATCACTGCATTCTGCTTGTCTGTTTTTACAAGAGCAAGCAGATCATTGATGATCTTGGTCTCCCGATCGATCTCATCCACAATATCCGTCATAAACTCCCGATAAGCCGCCGTATCCGCATTTTCATTCTGAAGCAGCGACTCCGCCAGCACCTTCATGGATGTGATGGGCGTTTTCAGCTCATGGGACACATCCGAAACGAACTCCTGACGTGTGGTATCGATATCCGCCAGCTTTGCGATGACCGCATTATAATTCCGGGCCAGATACCGGGTCTCTCGAAAGCCCTTCACCGGCAGCTTCTCCTCCAGATTTCCTTCGGAAATGTGGGTGATACGGCGATTCATATCCCGAAGGCCCCGTACAGCCAGCCAGGACACCAGGATCGCAGCCAGCGTCACGATGGGAACGATGATAAGTCCCAACCGGGTCGTACTGCGGAGCATGGACTGAAAGGTCTGCTCGGCCGTCTTCGTAGACGCGGTGGAGACGATCACTCCCAGGATGGTATTCTCCTCATCCATGATGGGCAGGATCACCTTCGCGTAGGAATTCCGGATCCGGCTTACCTTCTCCACCTCTCCGCTCATGACTGACATCACGTCCTCACTGATGATATAGGCATCCTGCTGGAAAGAGAAGGTATCCTTCTGGATCCGATAATTCTGATCGATCACCAGGATCCGGCCTCCCGCCAGAAATGCGCTTTCATTGATGGTGGCATCCAGAGTATTCTCCGGAGACTGGATCCGGAACCGATGCAGCGCCACCTGATCCGCCAGATTCGCCGCCTGCTGCTCCGTCCGGTCCAGAAGCTCTTCTTCCGATGACTTTCCGACGAAATACATGGTTCCCAGGCAGATACCCGCGATGGCCAGAAATGACACCGACAGAACCGTGACCAGAAGGAAGGTCCGCATACTGATATGTATTTTTCTGTTCCTTTTATCGTCCATTCTTATTCTTCGTCTGTTCGGAGTCCGATGTCACCTCGTGCTCCTCCTGCTCATCCGCATATCTCGGAAGCGTAGCACCGACTGCTTCATACGCCTCCCGGTAGAGCTGTTCCTGTGCATCGATGGCAGGCTCCGTATGCTCGATATAGGTATAGCTTCCATCCGGCTGCTGAAGTCTGGCCTTCACATTATCCACCAGCTGGGTACGGAACATGGCCCGGAGCCGGTCCTTCAGTGCGGCGTTATAGATGGGAGCCGCCACCTCCACGCGCCGAACCGTATTCCTGGTCATAAAATCCGCGGAGGAGATAAACATTTCCTCACGGGCTCCCTTTCCGAAAATGTAGATCCGGGAATGCTCCAGATACCGTCCCACGATGGATATTACACGGATGTGATCCGTCTTTCCCTTAATCCCGGTCCGAAGACAGTTGATGCCCCGGATGACCATTTCCACCTTAACGCCGGCCTCGGAAGCCTCGATCAGCTTGTCGATGATCTTTTTATCCGTCAGGGAATTCAGCTTGAAGCCCAGATATCCTTCTCCGCCGTCTCTGACGACCTGAATCTCACGTTCTATCTTATCAATGACCTGATTCTGCAGACACTTGGGTGCTATCATAAGATGCTCCGTGGTCTTCACCACCTCTCCCAGAGAAAGCGCCTGGAACACTCTGGCAGCCTCCGCTCCGATCCGCTCGTCTGCGGTCATCAGGCAGACATCCGTATAGAGACGGGCCGTTTTTTCATTGTAATTTCCCGTTCCGATCTGAGTGATATACTGAACCCCTTCCGCGGACTTCCGGGTGATCAGGCACAGCTTGGAATGTACCTTCAGGCCATCCAGTCCGTAGATCACGTGACATCCGGCGGACTCCAGCATACGTGACCAGCCGATATTATTCTCCTCGTCAAACCGCGCCTTCAGCTCCACGAGAACATCCACCTGTTTTCCGTTCTCAGCGGCTTCCACCAGCGCCTCAACCACCTTACTGTGCTTTGCCAGACGGTAAAGGGTCATCTTGATGGATACCACATCCGGGTCCGTTGCAGCTTCATTCAGCATATTCAGGAAGGGACGTATGCTTTCATAGGGATAGGAAAGCATCTTATCCTCCTCCAGGATCTGGGGAAGCAGCGGCTTCGTCTCATCCAGTGTGGGTGATTTCTGCGGGATCCTGCGCTCGAAGAAGAGTTCGGACCGGTGTCTTAAGATATCCTGAATATCAAACAGGAATGACAGGTCCAGCGGAGACTTGGTCTTGAAGATCATATCCTTATCGATCTTCAGGAAGTTCTTCATCTGTGTCAGGACCTGCTTATCCAGGTCTCGGGTATATTCCATACGGATCGGCGTCAGCTTTCTTCTCTGTTTGATCACCTCTGCCATATGGTCACGATAATTCAGCTCCTCATCATAGACCTTATCCGCATCAATATCCGCATTTCTTGTAACACGGATCAATGATTTACTGACAATGTTATATCCCGGGAAAACGCTGGGAAGGAAATGCAGGATCAGCTCCTCTGCCAGCATGTAGTATCCCTTGGAATCCGGAATCTGGATCAGCCGGCGGAACATTCCGTTGTTACAGGGAACGATACCGATCCTGCCCTTCGGATTCTTCGCCTTGCTGGTCTTCGGGATCAGAACGGCTACCGCACAGATCTCGTTATTCTTGATAAACGGAAACGGCTGCTTCTTGCTGACGGTGATGGGTGAAAGAAGCGGACGGATCTCATTTTCGAAGTATTTCTGAAGATATCCTCCCTGTTTCTCATCCAGCTTGGCGAAATTGATCAGATGGATCTGTTCTTCCTCCATCCGCCCCATCAGATAGGAGTAGACAGAATCCTTCCGTTTCGTGAGCTCCTTCACACGTTCACGGATCGCCTCCAGCTGCTCCTCTGCGGTCATTTTCGTTTTGTTCTCTTTCGGATTATTGGAGAGAAGCATCTCATCATGAAGTGATCCTACGCGAACCATAAAGAATTCATCCAGATTTGTCTGAAAGATAGACATAAAGCTGAGTCGTTCGCACAGCGGCGTCCTCTCATCTTCTGCTTCCTCAAGAACACGTTCGTTGAATTTCAACCAGGACAGTTCCCGGTTTTCATATAATTTAACTGCCATAAGTCCTCCTCCCAACTGCAACCCCACAATAAAAAACTTCAAATATTATACCATATTTCCGGCAATGATTAAACTCTTTTTATGCGCCTCGTCAACGAAAAAAGCGTGTCATCGGTTTCCCGGATGACACGCTTTCTTCGATTGGATCACTCCACTGTGATCCCTTCGGTCTTGATAATATATTTTACGTTGCTCTTAACGCCGTCTGCAACGCCGCCATAAGAGCTGTTTGACTCTCCGGCCTTACGGATGGATTCAAGCTTGTTCTTGAAATCCGTTCCCTTATCCATGGCCTTGTCCAGTGCCTTCACGATCTGGCTGGTGGCACTCTTCAGCTGATTTGCACCGCTGACCAGCTTGCCGCTATTGGCTGCCAGTGTCGCTGCTCCGCTCTGAACCTGTCCCATACCGTTACTCAGCTGATCTGCACCTCTGGACAGACTGCCGGTTCCGTCAGCCAGTGTTCCGAGTCCCTGATTCAGCGTACTGGAACCTTCTGCCAGCTGCTTGGTTGCTTCCTTCAGCTGCTTGATCTTCGGAGCGAACTCCGCCAGCTTCGTGTTGACCACCTCTACTGCCTGGTTGATACCATAGCTGACACCGGATTCTGCATATGTCTGACACATGTTTGTGATCACCGGCGTCAGACCTGTTTTAAGATTATCGGACATGGAATCCGTAAATGACTTGAATTCCTTTGCCAGCTTTCCATACTCCGTACCATATCCGGTACCGTAACCGGTACCGTAACCCGTGCCGTAACCATAGCCGTAGCCTGTTCCGTAGCCTGTTCCGTAACCGGTTCCATAGCCCAGGCCATAGCCGGTTCCGTATGCGGTTCCATATCCGGTTCCGTAACCATAACCATAGCCGGTTCCATATCCGGTTCCGTAGCCGGTTCCATAGCCTACGCCATAGCCGGTTCCATAGCCGGTTCCATATCCGGTTCCGTAGCCTACGCCATAGCCGGTTCCGTATGCGGTTCCGTAGCCGGTTCCGTAACCCAGGCCATAGCCGGTTCCATAGCCGGTTCCGTAGCCGGTTCCGTATCCCAGGCCATAGCCGGTTCCGTATGCGGTTCCGTAGCCGGTTCCGTAACCCACGCCATAGCCGGTTCCGTATGCGGTTCCATAGCCGGTTCCATAACCGGTACCGTAGCCGGTACCGTAACCGGTACCGTAGCCGGCGGTGTATGCACCGATCAAAGCGGGTGCAAGTGAATTCATCTGTTCATCCACGGAAGCTTCTACTGCTGATTTCACAGCCGCCTTCAGCTGTGCCAGCGTTGTCTCATCCAATGAAGCATACATCTGTGTTGCCGTATCCTTATCCACACCGTACTGCTGCATGATGGCCTGTACGATGGCGATGGGATAAGCCTGCTCCTCTACAGACGCCCGAACTGCTGCATATGCCTGCTTAAATGCCGGTGAATTCTGAACCTGGGAGGGATCCTTCTGAAGCTCTGCCGCTGCATTCTGTCCCTGTTCCTTCGCATCCTTCTCGATAGATTCCTTCAGCTCATCCGTAACCGCTGCTTTCCCCACCTCAGCTGCTTCCTTGGCTATGGATTTCTTCAGTTCATCCGTAACCGCTGCTTTGCCTTTCTCGGCCGCGTCCTTGGCGATGGATTTCTTCAGCTCATCCGTAACCGCTGCTTTGCCTTTCTCGGCCGCGTCCTTGGCGATGGACTTCTTCAGCTCATCCGTAACCG
>CADBOW010000014.1 GCA_902796375.1 uncultured Lachnospiraceae bacterium
ACCGCGCTTGCCGTAGCTTCCTTCCCTGCGCCCTTGCCATAGAACATAACATTTCCCAGCATATCCCCATGCAGCTTGACTGCATTGAATACACCACTGACCGAACAGAGCGGATCCTCCGCCCCTACCAGGAACGGCGCAACCAGCACATAGGTCCTGTCGTCCTTTTTGCGGGCAGTTCCCAGAAGCCGGATGGAGGAATTCAGGGCCTTTGCGTAGGCAAAGTCCGTTGTATCAATGGATGTGATCCCTTCCATCGGAATATCCTGGAAGCTTACCTGCTTCTCAAATGCCAGGGATGCCAGGATGGCGATCTTCCGTCCGGCATCATGGCCTTCCACGTCTGCCTCGGGATTCCGCTCAGCATATCCCTTCTCCTGGGCTTCCTTCAGAACATCCGAAAAGGCCACGCCTTCTCTGTCCATTTTCGTCAGAATATAATTGGTCGTACCGTTCAGGATACCGGAAATCTCATCAAAATGATCCGCCGTCAGACTCTGGATCATGGGCCGGATAACCGGAATCCCTCCGCCTACAGAGGCCTCAAAGAAGAAATTGGCATTGTGTTCCTTTGCCAGCGCGATCAGTTCGGCGCCCTTCGCCTCCACAAGCTCTTTATTGGATGTACAGAAGCTGATCCCCTTCTCCAGGGCTTTCTTCGCAAATGTACAGGCCGGCTCGATCCTGCCCATAGCCTCGGCGATCACACGGACCTCCGGGTCATTTACGATGGTATCAAAATCATGCACCAGCACCTTCTCTACCGGATCCCCGGGGAACTCCCGAAGGTCCAGCACATATTTCAGTTCGATCTCCTCTCCGGCTCTGCGGTTCACGTGGGAGCTGTTCTCCGTGAGGATCTTAGCCACGCCGCTTCCTACAGTGCCATAACCGAGTACTGCTACTGCTGCCATACTTCCACCTCTGCTTTCCTGTATCATTTCAAATATCGATTCGCTGCACTATTGAGAATCCTTATTGTTGATCGCTCTGTCCCTCAGATAAGCATTTATGAAGGGATCGATTCCTCCGTCCAGAACACGCTGGGCATCACCCACCTCGCAATTTGTGCGGTGATCCTTCACCAGGGTGTAGGGCTGGAGCACATAGGACCGGATCTGGCTTCCGAACGCATTGTCGGTCACCTCACCGCGGATCCCGTTGATCTTCTCCATATTCTTCTGCTGCTCCAGCAGATAGAGCTTTGCCTTCAGCATCTTCATGGCCTTGTCCCGGTTCTGGAACTGGGAACGCTCATTCTGGCACGCCACCACGATACCGGTGGGAAGATGTGTCAGCCGGACCGCTGAAGATGTCTTGTTTATATGCTGCCCGCCGGCACCGCTGGACCGATAGGTATCCATTTTCAGATCCGCTTCATTGATCTCAATCTCAACATTATCATCCAGCTCCGGCATAACGTCCAGCGACACGAAGGAGGTCTGCCGCTTGCCCACTGCATTGAAAGGCGAAATCCGCACCAGGCGGTGAACTCCCTTCTCGGACTTCAGATATCCATAGGCATGATACCCGTTCACCTGAAATGTCACGGACTTCAGTCCCGCTTCGTCTCCGTCCTGATAATCCAGAACCTCCACGGTGAATTTATGTTTATCCGCCCAACGGGTATACATACGGTACAGCATGCTTGCCCAGTCACAGGACTCGGTTCCCCCCGATCCTGCGTGAATGGTCAGCACTGCATTGTTCTCATCAAATTCTTCGGACAGCAGGGTTGCGATCCGGAACTCCTCGAAGGTCTCACTGAAGTCACCGAGCATCTGCCCGGCCTCCTCCACCAGCTCGTCCTCACCGGCCTCCTCTGCCATTTCCAGCATGGCACCGATGTCTTCATAGGCACTGTAGAGCTTTTCGTAATCAGCAATGGTGTCCTTCAGGTTCTTGATCTCCTTCATGACCTTGCCGCTCTCCTGAATATTCTCCCAGAAGCCCGGCTCCTCCGTCCTTTTCTCCAGCTCTGCTATGCGTGCCTCTTTCCCGGAAATGTCCAGAGACTGACGCACCTCCTCGAGAGGCTTCTCATATTCACTTAATTTGAATTTATACTCATCGATCGCTAACATGAGGTCTCCTCTGTACTATGATCCCGGGTTGATTTCTGCTTCGCGGATTTTCTATACTCGGACCAGGGTTCGATTGCCGCGCTGCGTTGCCCGAGGCAACTCCGCCCGTCAATCTCCACCTTGAAAATCCGCTTCGCAGATTTTCTATACTCTGCCGTGGCAGAATTTGTATTTCTTTCCGGAACCGCAGGGACACGGATCGTTCCGGCCCACCTTGGCTTCCTTCCGCTTCTGCGGAGCCTTCTTCAGGCTTTCATCCTTATTGGTTCCCGTTTCCTTGGCAACCTGTTCCCGTTCTACCTTCTCTTCGATCCGTACATGCATGATCATACGTGCGGTATCCTCACGGATCGAATCCATCATATCATTGAACATATCATATCCGGCCAGCTTATACTCTACTACCGGATCACGTCCTCCCATGGACTGAAGGCCGATTCCCTGACGGAGCTGAGCCATGTCATCGATATTGTCCATCCATTTCCGGTCAACGACCTTCAGGAGGATAATACGCTCCAGCTCACGCATAGCCTCTTCTGTGGGGAATTCCTTCTCCTTCTCATCATACAGCTCTTTCGCTTCATCCATCAGACGCTGCTTAAAGTCTTCCACACGGCCGTGCTCCAGTTCCTCTTCTGTCAGAGAAATGGGTGCCAGCGGAACGATGGGACGAAGGGTATCATTCAGTTCCCTGATATCCCACTCGCTTGCAGGAACTTCATTGGAAGCCGCCTTATCCACATAACGCGCTACCGTGGTCTGAACCATATCAAACACCGTATCTCTCATGTTCTCACCATCCAGCACCTTACGGCGTTCCGCATAGATCACTTCACGCTGCTCATTATTTACCTGGTCATATTCCAGCAGGTTTTTACGGATCGCAAAGTTGTTGGACTCGATCTTCTTCTGAGCCTTCTCCACGAACCGGGTAATGGTCTTATGCTGGATCTCCTGTCCCTCCGGGATCCGCAGAGCATCATAAATGCCCATAACACGCTCGGAACCGAAGAGCCGCATCAGATCATCCTCCAGTGACAGGTAGAACTTGGATTCTCCCGGGTCTCCCTGACGTCCGGAACGTCCACGCAGC
>CADBOW010000015.1 GCA_902796375.1 uncultured Lachnospiraceae bacterium
AGGTGATCACAATGGCCACTAAAACGATGATGGCACAGATGATTATGGTAGACGGTTCCACAGGAGCACCTCCTTATTTAGTTTTTTGTTATACCTGCAAAAGTATAACAGATAAATGATACATTTTTTTATGCATTATGTCAAGTCCAAAACAACTTTCGTCTATGTCTGTGTCCCGTATACCGTCCCCCTGATCCAGATCAGGGCTTTACGACCATGGCCGGCCGTACTGCACAATCTGTGTTGTAGATATAGAAGCTGGAGTAACAATATTCCCCGAGGTTATTTACGTAAGCCGCGCGCTTAGCCGTGGGGCCCGGAGAACGAAGCCACCACCAGCAGCAGCCGGTAAACTGCTTCATATCCTTTGCATAATAATCCTTGGTACTGAAATTATAGGTCATTGCATTGTGTGCAGCCGCGTATCGCGTCGGCTTACAACTCAGCGAAGGATTGATGGTATATTTGTCCTGGCTGAGGATCGGCTTATCGAAGTATTTCTTGACCTCATCATAGCTGAGCAGGAATACCTTATCCTGTGTATTGCTTCCGCCATCCGTACCTGTATACGGGTTGTCACTGTTCACAAGTGATGTGGTTTTGATTTTCGCCTTCTCGGAAGCGGAAAAAGCATTCGAATAGAATGTACTGTTCAGCCAGCTTCTGATGGCACTCTTCTCCCATGTGATGTCCACATAGCTTGCATTATAGGACTGACGGTCCAATGCATACTTGCTGACAACAAAAAGACTTCCATCGGATTTTACATCCAGAACGATCCACTCGATGGTCTCCTTGCCGTTGGATGAATTGTTATCCTGTTCGTAGCTTCCGAAGCGGTATATTTCACCGGGAAGATACTTGGCATTGGCAGGACCGGAGGACCTCATAACACCCTCGTCAGTAAAGAGATAAAGCTTTTTGCCGATCTTCTTTCGTCCGGTCACCATCACGCCATTCGTGCCCAGATAATACCACTTTCCCTCGAGCTTAAGCCAGCCGGTCTTCATGGCGCCGTTCTTCTTGAAATAGTACCATTTCCCGTCCACCTTCGTCCATCCGGTCTTCATGACACCCTGTGCCGAGAAATAGTATTTGTCTCCTTTGATCTTCAGCCAGCCCACAGCTCTATAGCCGGTTGCTTTGCAGTAATACTTCTTGCCTTTGTCCGTCACCCAGGTGCTCTTTGCGTATTCACCGGTAGAATACTCATATCGATAGCCTGTGGAATCCTTCTTCCACTTCCCGGATGCTGCATACACGCCTCCTACCGTCTGCGGAAGAACAAACAGAAGGATCAGCAGGACAGCAAGTGATTTCTTCCATTTCTTCATATGATCTGTACCTCCTTCTATGAGACTGTATACACTGATCAGGGATTATAGACTAATGCCGGACGAACAATGCCCTTCAGATAGTCTATTCCGTCATAATCATAGCTTACATATCCGTTTCGGAACACGTAGGCCGCGTAGTTGGAATACATGCCGGGGGAACGAAGCCAGTACCAGCAGTTCTTAGCCCACCATTCACTCCGGGGCAGCTCCCACGCGCCCTGGGAAATGGCGTACTTCGTCATCCTGCATGCGCGGCTGTGGCTGTCTCCTCCTGCATTTTTTCCGTCGTCATCCTTAAATAAGTTCTTTGCCTCATCATCACTGAGAAGGAACAGATAGTCCTTTGTATTGTTTCCGCCTTCGGTTCCCCAGAAGAAATTATCATTATTTACCACTGTGGTTTTCTGTATCTTCTTCTTCTCCGCAGCGGAAAAAGCAGCATTATAGAATGTGCTGTTCAGCCATTTTCTGAGAGAGCATTTCTGCCATGTGGCTGCCTTCAGGCTCTTGTTGTACGGCTGTGCATCCAGACCGTACTTGCTGAGCAGAAGGAGACTTCCGTCCGAACGTTTCTCCATAACCACCCACTCGATGGCTTCCTTGCCATTGGAGGTTTTGGCATCCTGCTCATAATGTCCGAACTTGATCACATCCCCCACCTTATAATTTGAACCCGAAGATCCGGAGCCCTTCATCACTCCGTTGCTTCCGAAGGTGTATGCCTTTCCTCCGATGGTCACCTTTCCGGTCACCATGACGCCCTTCGAATCCAGATAATACCATTTTCCTCCGTCCTGCAGCCATCCGGTCTTCATAGCACCGGTGGACTGGAAGTAGTACCATTTCCCTCCGATCTTCAGCCAGCCGGTAGCCATGTAGCCGTTTGCCTTGATATAATACTTTTTCTTGCCGGCCTTGATCCATTCTTTCTTCGCATACTTCCCATTCGAATACACATATTTGTATCCGCCCGAATCCTTCTTCCAGGAGCCGGCTGCAGCCTCGGCTCTGCCGGATGCAAAGGGAAGAACAAACAGCAATACCAGCAGGACTGCAAGTCCTTTCTTCCAACGTTTCATACCTCTTTGTACCTCCTTCTCTCATAGTAATTTTGCTAAAAACCTTTTGTCTGGTTTACAGCACAAATCCCTCTTGCCTGCTTACAACACAAATCCCTCTTGTCTGCTTACAACACAAATCCCTCCTGCCTGCTTACAGCACAAATCCCTCTTGCATGCTTACAGCGCAAATCCCTCTTGCATGCTTACAGCGCAAATCCCTCTTGCCTGCTTACAGGTTAAATTCCTCATGCAGGAACTCCAGTACACGGTCCATCTCCTCATCGGTTCCGATGGTGATCCGAAGATGATCATCGATCCTCGGGAGGCGGAAATACCGGAAGTAGATTCCCTTCTCCTTCGCCTTCCGGAAGATCGTCTCCGCAGAAATGCCGGGATGTCCGGCGAAAACAAAATTCGCCGAAGACGGTACCACAGAGAACCCCCTACTCTCCAGGGCCGCAGTGAATCTTTCTCTCGTGGAAATGATCTTTCGGATCGTTTCACGGAAATATTCCTCATCCTTCACCGAGGCACATCCATAGAGGATGGACGGCCGGTTCATGGTATAGGAATTATAAGAATACTTCACCGCCTGCATATAGGAGATCAGTTCCTTCTGTCCGATGGCATAACCGATCCGAAGCCCTGCCATGGAACGGGATTTTGAAAATGTCCGCACCACCAGCAGATTGTCATACCGGTCAACCAGAGACAAAGCGGAGCTCCCCTCCGGAGCAAAATCGATGTAGGCTTCATCCACGATCACTACCTGATCCCTGTTCGCACGTATGATATCCTCAACCTCGGAAATCGGAAGCAGCTGTCCCGTGGGAGCATTCGGATTCGGAAAAACAATTCCACCGTTCTCCCTGTGATAGTCGGATGCATGGATCTGATAATCCTCATCCAGTGCTATGGTCTGATAGGGAATCCGATACAGCTCCGCCCAGACTGGATAAAAGGAATATGTGATATCCGGGAACAGGATGGGACATTCCGACTGAAAGAAGGTAAGAAATGCCATTCCCAGCACATCATCGCTTCCGACTCCCACAAAGATCTGTTCAGCGGATACCCCATGATAATCCGCCAGCGCATTTACAAGATCTCCGGCAGTCGGATCGGGATACTTTCTGAGAAGATCAAAGTCCTGAATGCACTCCTTCACCTTTCCCGACGGCCCGTAGGGATTTTCGTTCGTGTTCAGCTTGATGACATTCTGTTCCTTCGGCTGTTCTCCCGGTGTATATGGTTCTACTTTTCTAACCTGTTCTCTCCAGTTCATGTTACTCTCCTGCTATTCCTTCTCGAATTCTATATCCGAATTCACATATGTATCGTCTCTCGAAATGATCTTTCCTGCTTTTCGGTCATAATCGCATACCAGGATCGATCCGTCCTCCTGCACAAGCGTGATCGTGTCCCAGGTGAACTCAACGCCGCACTCTACGGTTCTTGTATCATTTGTGATCGTGGAATTCACTGTAACCTTTGCGGAATCACCGTCTATCGTGATCTCGGCCGTAATACCGAACACTTTATAATCGTCCCAGACATAAGTCCCGTTTCTAGATGTAAAGAAGCCCAGCTGCCATAAAACGATACCTGTTCCCACAAGAAGAACTGCACATATGATCCCGATGATCATACCTGCATGAGATTTCTTCTTCGAAACCGACACAGCGGTTTCCTCAGTCTGCGGCCGCGGCTCGTATCGAACCAGATATGGATCATACCCCGGAGCCCCATAGGAATCCGGGTTTTGCTCCTGCATTCCCGCATACGGATCCGCCGGTCCTGCGGATGAAAACGGATCCGCCGGTCCTGCGGATGAAAACGGGTCTGCCGGTCCTGCGGA